>CAYMDB010000049.1:0-12346 GCA_964388865.1 uncultured Flavobacteriaceae bacterium | reverse complement strand
TTTATTTAAAAGGGATATTTTATATAGACCTCACAGGTTTTAAAAATCTGTGAGGTCTTAAAATATAAATTCTATCTTGCGCCGAAATTAGCATAGGTATGAGCTTAATTAAACAACTAAATGCAGTAGTTTGCACTATATTAATAACTTATAATGCGCTAGCGCAAAATCCCCAAAAACAAGATTTAGATTCGGTAGTCATAACTTCTACCAGAATCAACTTACCCTTTAAAGAAAATTCACGAACCATTTCAATTATCACCGCAGAGGACATCAAAAACAGTGCAGCTGTAACTATGGCCGATCTATTACAACAAATCACGGGTGTAGATATAAGACGTCGCGGTAACGGAGGCAGTCAGGCCGACTTACAAATTAGAGGTGGTGGTTTCGACCAAACCCTTTTATTAATTGACGGAATTAAAATGGACGATGCCCAAACGGGCCACCACACTATGAATGCTGCCTTGCCACTTGAGGTGATTGAACGCATTGAAATTATTAAAGGGCCTGCAGCACGGGTGTTTGGCCAAAATGCATTTACCGGGGCAATCAATATCGTGACTAAAAAAAGCCTTGAAAATACGGTTTCTACTAATATTGAAACAGGATCCTTCGGACAGCTAAACGGCAATGTCACTGCTGGAGTAGCCTTAGATAATTCATCGCATATTATTCATATTGGTAAAGTGACTTCTGAAGGGTATAGAATCAATTCCGATTACGATAATTCAAATTATTTTTTAAAAAGTGTGTTCAACAAAAAGGCCCAACCTATTGAAATGATTGCTACCTTTTTTGAACGCAAGTTTGGTGCTGAAAATTTTTATACTACTAACCCAACCTTCAACGAATACGAAGAAACCCAAAACAGTCTTATTGCCTTTACCACCAGCTTCCAAAAAAATAACTTAAAAATTCAACCGCGAATCTACTGGAAACGCAATCAAGATATATTCTTACTGCGTCGTTTTGAACCCGAGTTTTTCAGAAATGTGCATATTTCTAATAAAATTGGGGCTGAAGCCAATGCGTCCTTCACTTCAAAATTGGGGATAACCGGTTTTGGTGTGGATGTCTCTAAAATAGATTTAAGCAGTAATAATCTGGGAGATAGAAACCGCTTTATGACCACCATGTTTTTAGAGCACCGCTTTAAGTTTTTAGAGGATAGACTCGATCTTACACCTGGCGTCGCGCTTACCTATTTTTCAGATTTTAAGTTTCACGCCTTTCCTGGATTGGATGTTGGCTTCGACATCACCTCAAACTTTAAAGCCTACGGAAATATTGGTTATACCTACAGAATCCCAACCTACACCGATTTATTCTACACCGATCCCACCACCAACGGAAATCCGAATCTAGAACCCGAAGAAGCCTTTTCTCAGGAAATTGGACTCAAATTCATAACACCTAAATTTAGAGTTGCACTCGCCCTATTTAATCGAGATGCCAAAAACCTCATAGACTATATCAGAACATCAACAGAAGATGCTGTTTTTTCAGCTCTAAACATCGCCGAAGTCAATACCAAAGGAGCAGAATTTGATGCCGCATATAATTTTAAAATAAAGAGCTTTACGCAAACCTTAGCCTTTGGCTACGCTTACCTCGATGATACTATTTTAGAACAAAATGAAGCCTTGTCGCGGTATTCATTAAACACCTTAAAGCATCAATACACCACGCGCTTCAGCACACAACTGTTTAAAAATATACGTCAAAATGTAGTTTACAAATACGCAGAACGCACCACCGGACAAACCTATAATGTTTGGGATGCTTCTCTGATTTACAGACTTAGCACAATTGAATTCTCTATTACAGCAAGCAATATTTTTAATGCCGATTATATTGAAACTGGCTTCACACCAATGCCACCGGGTAATGTATTGTTTGGTCTGCGTTACAGCTTTAAATAAGATTGTTAAATTTTTTTTCTGCAAAGCCGCTAAGTCGCAAAGCTCCAAAGCGAAGAAACTGTAAAATGCTGAATTCCTTCATTTCAAAATAATAAAGCCTGTGACTTAACAGAACAGTTCCTTCTTTCCACTTTTGGAATTTAGTTTTTGATTTTTGGAATTTATTCCAACTTCCTTTTAAAAAACAAAGGCCTTCATTACCCCAAAAAACACCTGTTTAGATTGTCCCCTTGAGTCCCGATAGCTATCGGGATGAGGGGTGTTTCACAAATTTATTCTCAATTAACCTGTAACAAAACTAGCCCCCTAACTACTTATATATTGGAAGTGGTATCCTACACTGGGGCCCTCTTTGCGCTGACCAAAGTGACTCTAACTAACTTCAAAAATTAATCAAGATATATCCTACAAAGGTCGTATCTTTAGTAACTCAATTTAAAACGGCATAGTATGACGGAATGGTTTTCAAATTTAGAGTTTCTCCCCAAGGTGTATTGGGTAGTTGCCGTCATAGGTTCAATCATTTTTACGATTGTGATGCTAATGGCATTTATGGGAGGCGATGCCGATGACCTTGGCGATTTCGATGCGGATATGGATGCCGATGTCGGTGCCGGATTTCATTTTATCTCCTTTAAAAACCTCATAGGCTTTTTTACCATTTTTGGCTGGAGTGGTATTGCCTGCATTGACGCTGGCTTTTCTACACCAACAACCATAGTGGTCTCAATTCTATCGGGTTTAGTAATGATGGTCATCATGGCATCATTATTCTACTTTATTAGTAAGCTCACCGATAGCGGTACTTTAAACTATAGAAATGCCATTGATGCTGTTGGTGAAGTGTACTTACCCATCGGTCCCGATCGCTCTAAAATGGGCAAAGTTACCGTGAGTGTACAAGGTACCATGCGCGAGCTCGATGCGCTTACAGATTCGCTAACCCAATTAGAATCAGGAACCATTATAAAAGTTGTGGATGTCACCTCCAATGGCATCCTCATCGTAGACCAAACCCGTAAACCAATAGAACCTTTAAACCAAAAACCGTATGAAATTACTGAGCATTCAAGAAAATCTTAATATGGAAGGCATCGGTGGCCCAATGCTGCTCCTATTTATCGCTTTATTTATTGTAGTCACCCTAATTGTATTAGTAAAACGCTATAAACGCTGTCCTTCAGACCGTATTTTAGTGGTGTATGGTAAAGTTGGCGGCGGACAATCGGCCAAGTGTATTCATGGTGGAGCCGCTTTTATCATTCCTGTGATTCAAGATTATCAATTCTTAGATTTAACGCCAATCTCAATTGAGGTCAACCTCGTTAATGCCCTGTCAAAACAAAATATTCGTGTTAATGTTCCATCCCGATTTACTATTGGGGTGTCAACAGAGCCAGGGGTGATGCAAAATGCTGCAGAGCGTTTATTGGGTCTCGGACAACAAGATGTGCAAGATTTAGCAAAAGAAATCATCTTCGGACAATTACGTTTAGTGGTCGCTTCTATGGATATTGAAGAAATCAATAACGACCGCGATAAATTTTTAACCAACATTTCTCAGAGCGTTGAAACCGAATTAAAAAAGGTGGGTCTTAAACTCATTAACGTCAACATTACAGATATTGTAGACGAATCCGGCTATATCGAAGCGCTCGGTAAAGAAGCAGCAGCTCATGCCATAAACGCCGCCCGTAAATCGGTTGCCGAAAAAACCAGAGATGGTTCTATTGGTGAAGCCAACGCTGTTCAAGATGAACGTACCCAAGTTGCCGCGGCAAACGCCCAAGCAGTTGAAGGAGAAAACGCTGCAAAAATTTCTGTAGCCAATTCAGATTCGCTTCGACGTCAGCGTGAAGCCGAAGCCGAACGCGTTGCCATTGCCTCCGAAAAAGTACAGTCAGCAAAAGCCTTAGAAGAATCTTATGCGGCTGAAAAAAATGCGGAAATCGCCAGGGCCGAACGAGAGCGTTCGTCTCAAATGGCCGATATTATTGTTCCTGCTGAAATAGATAAACGCAAAGTAGAAATCGATGCCGAAGCTGAAGCGGAACGCATTAGAAGACGCGCTAAAGGTGAGGCCGATGCCATATTGTTTAAAGCGCAAGCCGAAGCACAAGGCCAATTAGAACTCTTAACAAAACAAGCGCAAGGTTTGCAAGAAATTGTAAAGGCTGCAGGCAATAACTCTAAAGATGCGGTGCTATTACTGATTGCCGATAAATTACCGGAACTCGTTAAAACACAGGCTGAAGCCATTAAAAATATCAAAATCGATAAAGTAACGGTTTGGGATAATGGTCAGAAAACCGACGGCAAGTCGTCAACCTCTAACTTTATTTCGGGCATGTATAAGGCCGTACCACCATTACAAGACATGTTCAACATGGCCGGTATGGATTTGCCAGAATACCTCAAAGGAAAAGATAAAACAGATCTTGAAGCTGATGAGGCCAATAATCCCGATTCAAAATCTAAAGTGGACTAATCAATAGTGTTATAAAAGTTAATCTCAACTAATAGACCTGTCAGGTTTTGGAAACCTGACAGGTCTTTTGCTTCGGTTCTGACAGGTTTATATTTTCAGGAAATATGCAAATTGGCAAGGGCAACGGCGTTTTTCGGCATTAAACATTTTTAAGCTCACTATTAGACCTTAAAAAAATTCAGAAAACAGCCGTAAAAACACATACATCGAAAAGACCACTATCTCAAAATGAAAATCATTTAAAATAGTGGTCTTTGTATTTCAAGCATCTGACGCAAAGACAGCATGTTTTAGACCTCAACGCATTATGAATGGCGTATAATGCAACACTTCAAATAAAGCGAATAGTCTAGAATTCTTTTCGTTTGTTTAGTGCTTTTCTTGTTAACAGCGCAAAGACTGCAAAAACAAAAAATAAGATAATCTGGCCCACTAAATAACCATAACCGTACTCTGTCAATCGATCTAAATCAGATATTAAAATTTTCAAAATATTGACCAACAGAAAAAGGCATACAATAAGGGCGATATAGAATATAATTTTCTTCATAAAACAAACAAAAAGAAGCTACCCTTTCAGATAACTTCTTAAAGATAATTATTTAGTAACGGTTGTAACACTTGGTGTGTAAATTCCGAAAGTAATTGCTGCAATTAAACCATTAACAAAGGATTGTCTTGTGTGAACCGTATAATTTTCTGCTCCACCAGCCATCGCTTTCGAATCAGAAACACCTACAGGCGCTAAGCCGTAAATGACGTAATGGTTCCATTCTGTCACTTGAGAATTTCCTTGAGCTCCGTTTCCTACAACACTAGTGTAAGAATAACAAGAGGTCAATAAAATTGAAGATACACATAGTATCGACAACATTTTAATTGATTTTTTGATTATTTTTTTAGTTTTTAGTTAAACATTTATTAATACTCTTTATGGAGTCAATTTTAATGGCCCTTAGACCACAACCGCAATTTTAAAAAGCATATTAGACCTCAATAACCTATGAAGTCCAGATATCGCCTTTTACATTTAAATCAAATGTACGAATATTAGTTCAAAATAATTCACTGTCGCCAAGAAAAACCCATAAAACAAGTTTTTAATAAACAGTCTAAATTAGAGAAAAATCAAAATATTTAACTGACCTAAGCGCTAAGACAATTCGCCAAGAATCTGTGGCAAGATTCAAAAAGAACAAACCAAACTATTCTAATAGTAGTAACATGCTGTCCCTATGACCATAGAGCTAGTTACAGCATCTACAATTTAAGTCCTTCAATTTTCAATCCCAAACATCACAAACAAAACCGCTTTTTTCAAGGAAGTTAATCCCTTGCAATACACCTGTCAGGTTTTGGAACCCTGACAGGTCTTTATGCTTCGAGACAATCATGGCTTTATTTCAAATTAACAAGTAACTTTCATAACCTTTTCTTAACTTTGACGTTCAAATTGTATGGCTAATTGAAACTTAATCTTCAAGATATTCCTCGCGTTAAAACCCTTAGCAAAGAGGATTTTATAAATCACTATTTCAAACCACAAAAGCCAGTGGTCCTTGAAAACTTTATTGAAGACTGGCCAGCCTACTCCAAATGGAACTTAGATTATATAAAGGAAGTTGCAGGTGATATAACCGTACCGCTTTACGACGACAGACCCGTAAATTATAAGGATGGCTTTAATGAAGCCCATACCAAAATGAAGATGAGGGACTACATTGATTTACTGCAACGCGAGCCAACGAAATACAGAATCTTTCTTTGGAATATCTTAAGGGAAGTCCCGCAACTTCAACAGGATTTTACGTTTCCCGATTTTGGACTCTCGCTCATGAAAAAACTACCCATGCTCTTCTTTGGTGGAAGGGATTCCCATACTTTTATGCACTACGATATCGATTTGGCAAACATCTTTCACTTTCATTTTGAAGGCGAAAAACAATGCATCCTATTCGATCAAAACCAAAATAACTTTTTGTATAAAGTACCACACTCCTTAATTACCCGAGAAGATATTGATTTTGACAATCCAAATTTTGACAAATGGCCAGCCCTTAAATTAGCTAAAGGCTGGACGTGTAACTTATCTCATGGCGAAGTGCTCTATATGCCCGAAGGCTATTGGCACTACATGCGCTACCTAACACCCGGGTTTTCTATGAGCTTAAGAGCAATAGCCCGAAATCCTCTAAATCTGAGTAAAGCCCTATACAATGTATTTATAATGCGCAATTTCGATAACCTTATGAGACGCCTTAAAGGCCAAAATTGGATTGACTGGAAAAACCAAAAGGCCATTACCAACACCAATCGTTTTGTATAGTTTTCCTATCCTAGTTAAATTCTATTTGTATATTTGTAAAGATTTTAAAAAGATGAAATTATGAAAAATACTATAGTAATTATGGCGCTATTAGCGTTCAGCTTCAGCAGTGCCCAAGTTTTTATTGGTGAAGGAGATACAAAGTTTCAGGTAGGTGCCAACATTCAAGATAAGGCCACAGGTATCAATGTGACTTACGATTATGGCTTAGGTCAGAATTTTTCAATCGGACTCTCATCAGCCTATGCTTTGGGGATTGAAGACGGTTTAAATGCCGATTTCACCGATCGTTTTGATTTAAAAGGTCGATTTAATGCCAATCTAGGTAATGTTCTTAATATCGATGAAAACCTTGATGTATACCCAGGCTTAAACCTAAGTCTTAAAAATTTTGGAGGTCACATCGGTTTACGTTACTTCTTTTCTGAAGGTTTCGGTGTATATTCAGAAGCAGTATTTCCTTTAGCCAAATACAGCACGAACCTCACCCCTGCTGAAACCTTACACAACCAATTTACATTCAATATCGGTGCCTCTTTTAACCTATAGGCTTCCTTAAATACAGTTAAAAAACGATCTAGAACAGAGCACTTTTAGTCTTAAGTTGCGGTTTTAGACCGTTTTTTTTGTACCACCCTATGGAGTTGCTCAGAACCCAATTTGTATAATACCAAGTACCGCTGTCACATAGAGCATTGATTGAAATGAAACGTTAGATTTAAAAAAGCACCTTGCGAGGCAAAACAATGAGTCTGTCGCACTGAGCATTGATTGAAATGAAACTGTAGTTTCATGAAAGCACCTTGCGAAGCAAAACGAAGTGCTTTTGAAATGCCTATTTTAATTAAACAGATATCACAAAAACTCACAACAAATTTCAACACCCCAAAAACTAAAAATCATCCCAAATAAACATTCAGCCGCTCATAAACCAAATGCGATTCCCAACCGCGATACAACAAATAATCCGCCACCTTCTTTTTCTTTTTATAAAGATTTGATTCCTTAACCTGAGCAATGCGCTTTTGAGTCAAGGCATCTAAAGTGTCGTAATACTCATCCAAATCAATCTCGTTAATAGCAGTATCAATACTATATTTTGAAATCTCCCGCATTTTTAACTCCCGCACCAAGCGGATTTTACCCCATTTTTTAATTCTGAACTTCCCCCGCACAAAAGCCTTAGCAAAACGCTCTTCGTTGAGAAAGTTATGCTCAATTAAATGCACGATAATAGTATCAATAGCCTCAGGAATCATGCGCATCTCCCACAACTTAGTTCGCACCTCTTTATGGCAGCGCTCTTGGTAAGCACAATAGTGCTCTAACTTCTTTTGAGCCTCAGCAAGCGTATATGTTTTGTGCACCTCCATAAGTCAAAAATACAACACTAAAATGAGCGCTGTCACATTTTACTAAAAAAACCAAAAGCAGAGGTCTTTTTACCAAATCACAAAGACCAAGCCCTTCGCAAACTGCATTTAATCGGCATATTCTGTTTTTTATAAGGAATACCCTTCTAAAATATAACTATTTGTTAATAATTACCGAACTTTAAGGCCCTTGTAGACTCATAATTTTGTCTTAAATTTGAAATGTTATCCTAAGGTTTTCCTCATGATTAAAACTTACACGCTATCCCTCCTCTTTATTTGTTTTTCGTTTTGCTTTGGTTTTGGGCAATCGGATATTATAATAAGTCAATATATCGAGACAAGCTCTGGTACTTCACCAAAAGGAATTGAAATATTTAATGTTTCTGGTTCACCAATAACTTTTACTACAACAAATAATTTAGAAGTGTTTCAGGGAACTAATGGAGGAAGTTGTACTGGAACTGCTAACGTGAATATCACAACTGGAACATTGGGAATAGATCAAGTTTGGGTGATAGGCACGACAGAGTTAATTTCGTTTTCAAATATAAATGGTACAAATTTAGGCGGTACTACTGATTATACTTTTGTTTTTAACGGTGATGATGCTTTACGAATATCTTTGGGTGGGGTAACACAAGATATGTTCGGGGATTGTGGTAGCGATCCTGGTTCTTCTTGGAATTCAGGGGGTGTAAACACCGCAGATAACAATCTTCAAATTAAAAATGGGATTTGTGATGGCGATACCGATGGTTGGACAGATCCAAGTTTGCGATTTGATGAAATTACGATAGGAACAGACATGACAGGATTTGGAGATGCACCTGCTTCCTGTAGTACACCAGCTACGACGGAGGTGCAATTTGCTGCAACAAATTCATCTTTAGACGAAGACGGATTAGTCATAGATGTCTGCGCAAGCATTACTAATCCTTCTGCTTCCACCGCAACAACCGTAGATATAATGCTAGACCCGAGCTCCACAGCTACAAATGGTGTAGATTTTGATGATGGCGCTACCCTACCGGGACCTATTGCTTTTCCTATTACCTTAACTTTTCCCGCTGGTAGTAGTGAAGTCCAATGTTTTACCGTTTTCATTTCTAATGATGATTTGTTAGTTGAAGGTGATGAAACTGTGGTATTGAACCTTACCAATGCAACTGGTGGGGATGCTGCAGTAATTGGATCGAATGACCAACATATCCTAACCATTATAGATAACGACGCACCAACTATTGCCGATGTTGTGATTACAGAGATTATGTATAACACTTTTGGAACCGATGACGAATGGATTGAGATTTGTAATGTTTCTGGTAGTGCTCAGGTTTTAAATAATTATACCATTAGAGTTGGTGCTTCAACTGCGTTTACATTTCCATCTACTGGTGCTTTAATTGCTGACGGCAACTGTATTACAGTTTCTCTTGGTGACGGTGGGGGTACAGAATACAATGTATATTGTGAATTTACACCAGATTACACCAACGGATCTGGGACTGGTACGCTGAATAATACCTCAGATACCATAGTGCTTATAGCATCTGATGGCAGCACTCAAATTGATAGTGTAACATACAATTCTGGCGATGGCGGAAATACGACTTCTTTACATGTAATCGATGCCTCCTTAAATAATGATAATACTGCAACAAATTGGCAAGACGTCATTAATGGTGGCTCACCAGGAATAAATTCACTTATTTCACCATGTACGCCAATAGGTCCAGAAATAAATGTAGAGGGCACCACGGCTGGTTTTCCAAACATAAGTAATGGTGATCTAGCCCCGATTCCCTTCGATGGCACCAATTTTGGTGGGTCAAATATAGGAACAGCACTGACTAACTCATTTAGAATTGAAAATTTTGGAGGCACTACAAATTTAAATATTTCAAGTGTTACCGTTTTAAGTGGGGACGTTGCTGACTTTTCAATTTCAGCACTACCAGCATCAATCATACCTGCTCTGGGTTCGAGCAATTTTGACATTGACTTTAATCCCACAACAGAGGGCACTAGGACAGCTATTATTCAAATTATAAGTAATGATGCAGATGAAAATCCTTACACATTTGCCGTAACTGGCCTAGGGCTATGTGTAGCTAGCTCAATTACCGCTTCGCCCAACTCAGGCCCCACTGGCACAATCGTTACTATCGCGGGCACAAACTTAGGAGCAGCAACAGCTTCAATTAATGGTCAGCCAATTTCTGTAAATAATGTTTCAGAGTCTTTAATAGAAGTAACTATTCCATTTGGCGCTACGACTGGAAATATAGAAGTTTTAGACAGTATCGGTTGTCCAGCCATTACTTCGTTTACAGTCATAAAGTCTCAAATTACAAGTTGTGAGGGATCTAGTGGTCCAACACCATCAGATTTATTTATCAGTGAAGTTACGGACGCAACACTTGGTGGCCTCACATATGTTGAGCTTTATAACGGAACTGGAGGGGACATTAATATTAACAACTATTCAATAGAAGTCATAAATAATGGTGGAACAGCACCTTCACCATTTAATATTTTAGATCTTGAAAATGTTGTTGTTGCTGATGGAGACACTTATGTCATTGCCATAGGGCGTTCAACACCAATAAACTCCTCTGATTACTGTACAAGCATTACTGGGGGTTCAGGAGAATTAGCCAGTAGCGCCAATGCTCAATTTATTAATGGAGGTATAAATAAAAGAGCATTTGAACATGATGTTATTAGACTAGTGAATTCTGGCACCACAATCGATGAATTTGGTGTATATCAAGACAATGACTGGATGGATTCAACAATAATTACTGGTGACAGAGGTTTTAATTTTAGAAGATCTAATGCAGCCACAATGCTTCCTGATCCAACATTCACTCTGGCAGAGCTAAGCAATTGGGAAGTTATTGATTGGGTTGGCTCAGGAACAGGATCTTGTAGCCTAAACGATTATTCAAACATCGGCACCTTCGACTTCTCTACTGGCACTCCACCCACCGTAAACAGCATAAGCGACACCACAAGCTCCTGTAATGAAGTTACCATTACCGTATCGGCAACAGAAGGCTTTTCAGGTGGAAATGAACTGCGATACACTTGGTATGCTTTTAATCCAGCCCAAGCTGGACTCGGATGGCAAGAGCTAAGCACAGGTGGAATATATACCACCGTAAACACCTCGCCAGACCTTATCATTTCTGATGCTGCTAGTGTTTTAGACTATCAGTTTTATTGTGAAGTCCGAGAGGATGACGCCTCCTGTTTTTCAGCTTCAAACGCTATTAAAATTACACTTGCCACCGCAACGTGGGACGGCACATGGAATTGGAATGACGGCACGCCGGCAGGCACAGCACCTAATTTAGCCACAAATGTCGTGCTGAACGGTAATTTTAATACCTCAGGACCCGGCTTACAAGACAGTTTTGAGGCGTGTAGTCTAGTGGTTAACGCTACTTCAGACTTGACCATTGAAAATGGCACCTATATATTAGTAGAAAACGATATTGTTGCAGACGGTGACATCATTGTGTTTCCTGAGGGGTCTGTGGTTCAAATCAATGATTTAGCAGCGGTAACTGGTACTGGACTTATAAGCGTTCAAAAAGAAACTACAGTTTTAAATAATGCCACAGAATACACCTATTGGAGCTCACCCGTAGCTAATGAAACCATAGAAAGCGCACTCAGCACAACACCAGTATCTAGACGCTATTATTTTGAAGCCGCCAATTTCGAAGATTTACTTACTGAAATTGGAAATACAGGCACATTTATCCCTGGCCAAGATGATATTGATGATATTGGTAACGACTGGCAACCCGCAACCGGTGCTATGACCCCAGGTGTTGGTTATGCGGCCATGCCTAGCCCATTTGGGTTCTTTCCTGCACCTCAGCAAGTCACATTTGTTGGCCCGTTCAACAACGGTATTATTGAGCCTGCTATTGTAAATAACAGTGGTGGTGCTTACAATGATTGGAATTTTATTGGTAATCCCTATCCAAGTGCTATTGACACAGATATCTTTTTTACGGTGAATTCTGGTATTGTAGATGCCATCTACTTATGGAACCAAGCTACACCAGCAAATTATAACGCTTCAGGTAATGAGGGTGCCAACTTTTCTAGTGCTGATTATGCCGTGATTTCAGCGAGTGGCACAAATACGGCTGGTGGAGATCTAACATTAATCCCAAATGATTTTGTGCCCTCAGGACAAGGATTTTTTGTAGAA
>CAYMDB010000048.1:0-12358 GCA_964388865.1 uncultured Flavobacteriaceae bacterium | reverse complement strand
TTCATTGGGGGATCTCGATGCTTATGTATTGGGTGGTCAATGGGGTGTGAGGTTAGAAGCTCAACCTGGTCAGCCTTACGGTTTAATTGTTGGTAGAGATTTTGAAAGAAATTCTAGTGGACAAGTTATTTACGATAATGGTCTTCCCGTAATCGATCAAAACTATAAAATATTAGGTGATATTGCACCAGACTGGACAGGTGGTGCAAACTTTTCAATACGATATAAAAACTTTGATTTTTCAACATTAATTGATGCAAAAATCGGTGGTGAAGTTCACAGTATGACATACTCTTGGGGTAGATATGCTGGTACCTTAGAGGAATCACTCATCGGAAGGGAAACTGGAGTTGTAGGTAATGGTGTTATGGCTGATGGAAATGGCGGATTTGTAGCCAATAACGTTGTAGTGCCAGCAAAAGTTTTTAACCAGGCATCTTATAGTAATAGTGTCGAATCTAGTGCCGTATTTGATGCGTCTTATGTAAAACTTAGACAGATGACCATAGGGTATTCTTTACCATCTAAATTGTTAAAGGATTCAGCTTTAAGTGCTGTTAAATTTTCAATCGTAGGTAGAAACTTAGCCATACTTTACAAGAAAGCACCACATATAGATCCTGAAACAGGTTTCAGTAGTTCTAATGGCAATCAAGGTCAAGAATTTGGTCAATATCCATCCGCTAGAAATATTGGTTTTAACGTTAACTTAAAATTTTAAAAAAAAAATTATGAAAAAAATAAAATTAATCATGTGTACTGTCGTCGTTATGTTTTCGGTGGTAGGTTGCACAAAAGATTTTGAGGAACTCAATACAGATCCTAACAATGCAACCGTGATACCAGGTGATTTATTACTAGGTACAACGCAACGAATCTACATGAATGTTATGCATGGTGTATTGGGCGGTACAGGTGGAGATATGGGCGCTATTTGGGCTCAATTGTGGACTAAAGTTCAATATAATGACGAGGAGCGTTACGTTCCTAGACGTGGCGTAATGGATAATATATGGAATACCATGTATGCCTCAGTAATTTCAGAAGCGGTGGCTATGGAAAACTTAGCAATTGAAGATGGAAATACAAACTTACAAGCAGTCGCGAAGATTATGCAAGCGAGCTCCTTTCAATTTTTAACAGATCTTTATGGTCCTATACCCTTCACAGAAGCTGCTGTACCCGGTATTTTAAAACCTATTTATGATAATGAGGTCACAGTGTATGAGGGTGTTATTCAAATGTATACAGATGCTGCGAATTTATTACAAAATGGTTCAGGTGAAATCGTTGCAAGTTCAGATTTATTTTACGGTGGAGACACTTCAAAATGGTTAAAATTAGCCAATTCACTTAAGTTTAGAGCTTTAATGAGAATCTCTTCTACCAGATCAGTAGGAAGTGAATTACAAGCACTAGTAAATGCAGGGAATTTAATGACTTCTAATAGCGACAACGCACAGATTGCCTATTTACCAGCACAACCTGATGCCAATCCAATTTATGAAACAATAGTTTTTGGATCAAGATTAGAGTACAAGGTAAATTCGGCCTTAATTGAACGATTAGAAGCTTTGAACGACGATAGATTATCCGTTTATGCAGCGCCAGCAGATTCTGACGGTGCAATAAGAGGTAAGCCAGCAGGATTTGGTAATCAGACACCATTACCGAATGAAGCTTTAGGATACACCTATTCAAATATCTCTGGTCTCGGCGAGTTTTATTTAGACCCAGAATTACCTGGCGTATTAATGTCTTATTATGAATTACAATTCTTAATGGCGGAAGCCGCAAACGAAGGTTTAATATCTGGAAGTTTAGCTGCCGCACAAATACATTATTTTGAAGGTATCACTGCTAGTTTTGAATTTAACGGCCTTAGTTCTGCAACCTACATTGCACAGCCAGGACTCGGATTAGCAAATCAAAATGACGCCCGAACCAAAATTGGAGAACAGAAGTGGATTTCATTGTTTGCTCAAGGTTTTGAAGCTTGGACGGAACTCA
Organism: uncultured Flavobacteriaceae bacterium; assembly: GCA_964388865.1. Lineage (GTDB taxonomy): Bacteria > Bacteroidota > Bacteroidia > Flavobacteriales > Flavobacteriaceae > Winogradskyella. Next base: position 10,348 of record CAYMDB010000048.1, on the reverse strand, counting down.
GAAGAACTAATATCCCGGCATTAGCACCAGCTGTGGAAGGTGCAATAAATCAAATACCATCGCGGTATTATTATCCAACAACTGGTGTATCTTTAAACAAAACTAACTACGAAGATGCTGCAGCTTCTATTGGCGGTGACGAGTTAACTTCACCTTTATTTTGGCAATAAATAAATATAAAAAAATGAAAAATATAAAAATTTTATTACTCTTAATCTTAGGATTATCGCTAACCACATCTTGTATTGATGATGATAACGACGAATTAACTGGAGGTGCAATTACAGGAGGGTTACTTACCTTAAATAACACCGCTATAGGTTATGTCGTTGGGAACGATGCTACCTATACAGCAACTGGTACTGTTTATCAGGGTAGTGTTCAAACGGAAATGATTGAGGTATACAAATCGTTTACGAATTCCAACACGGGATCTCGGTCAAATGAAATATTGTTAAGAACTATCAATGTAGCCGAAACCTCAGTTGGGGCAAATGGTACGTTTTCAATAGATTTCACATACGAAGACTTAATTTCTGGGCTGACCATCGACGGTAGTCCATTACCTGCAAGTGATAGTGCATTAAGTATCGGAGACTTTTGGACCTTGCGATATGAGTCTACATTAAGCAGTGGCAATGTTGTGAGTAATGCTGGCGTTACCAAAGTTTCTGTTGGAACTCGTTTTGCTGGTTTATACCAAACTGTTGAGGCTGCGTATTATAGAATTGGAGTGCTTACTTATACTGGTGCTGATTTTCAAAACTTTGTCCCCGTGCAAGTTATTGAATCAGTAGATGCAACAACTTATAGAGTTGTAGAATATTTTGGAGTTTTTGCTGGAAATACTTGGTATTTTGAAATTGACGAAAATGACAATATTACCTATCCTGAGACAACTCCAGAGGGAGATGCACAAACAGGCAACGGACAACCATTTATTACTTGTCAATCGCATCCTAATGAAATGACAAATGTTCCTTGTGGTGCAGGCACTAATATGGTAATCCGAGATGACGTTAATGGTAAAGATCAATTAATAATGTCTTATGGCTATTTAACAGGAAACACTTCTGGAAATGCTCGAGAATTTTATCAAGTTTTAGAAAAAATAGTTGACTAAAAAAAAAATTATGAAAAACACGTATTTAAAAATTACTCTGGTTTTAACGACCTTTATACTCGCAATTAGCTGTAGTGAAGACGATTTGACTGGTGCATCTACGCTAACTGCAACTGCGCCTTCATTGTCGGTTGCACTAGATTTTGCCAATAATCAGTCTTTGGTTGAAATGGATGCTTCCTACAATTTCACGGTAACTTTGAGTGAACCACAAATTGTAGATACAAGAGTTTACCTATCTCAAACTGGTGGTAATGCTACTAGTGGAGAAGATTTTGCTTTCCCTTCTAGCGTAACCATCCCGAAAGGAGCCACGTCAGCAACTGATGTTATTGAAATCTTTGCAGACGACTTGGTTGAAGACACTGAAACTGTAACCATACTTATTGGTACAGGCGTCGAAGCAAACGTTAGCTCTATTGGCTCTCAAACGGTATCGTTCACTATTTCTAATTTAGAGGAAGCAGATTTAGCCGTTGGTTTATCTTGGTCTACAGCTTCGATAATTACTGATAACTTCGGAAATGAAATCGATGCCTACGATGCCGCAGATTTACGTCTTTTACTCACAGATGTGCCTTACACAAATATTATAGATAGCGCAGACGGTGCTAGTGCTGAAACTGTCATCTTAGATGGATCTCAACCAGATGGTGAATACTATATTGTTGCCGATTTCTTTGCTGCCTCTGAAATACCTGTGGATTTAGATTTAACACTAACGTTTAATCAAACAGGTGTTATTAATGACCAAACGCATAATTTTTCTGCCGCACTTAATACAACAGATGCTTGCGCAGATTTACATGTTATTTTGGCTAAAATTACTAAAACTGGCTCATCCTATGCTTTTGAAGAAATAGGACAAAAGAGTTCTGTAGATTTCTCAGATTTTGTTGGAACCTGGTCTGGTCCAGCATCATGGAGTGAAATATTTGGTTACACTTCTGAAGTTGTCACAACTTTAGATGCTAATGGAGATTTATTGATAAATGGACTTGCATTTCAGTGGTTTCAAGACTGGTGGTCAGAAGTTATTGTAACTAACAGTCCTGTAAGAATAACAAGTTATGATCCTTGCTCAGGAGATTTTGAAATTGAAGAACAGTTTTATATCACCTCAACTTATTTAGGTGATCCGCAACCCGAATATAGCCTAAGCGCTACGGGAAATATTTCTGTTAGTGGGGGTGTTGTTACGATGACAGTAAACCCAGTCTTTCACCAAGATGGAGGCACATTTAATGGCCCAGAATTTGGTGGACCTGCATTTTTAGAAACACTTACTTTAGATTAAAGGTTACGTTTTTATCAATTAATAATTATAGTTTAAGAAAGCCACTCTAAAAACCAGAGTGGCTTTTTTTTATACCCTCATTTTAAACTTTTTTAGGTAACAAATAATTGATTCTGTAATTTACATTACTAGAAAAACTAATTTTCAAACCAACCTTTATTAGTATAACATATTTTTTTGTTTTAGCCGATGGCGTAAATAAAATCGTAGCACCAACATTAAACCTTCAACAATATTGAACAAATAAAACTTCTTTTTTTACATCTTTTTTCAGAGACTTATCAAAACGTTCTAAGTTAAGTTTATGGATTAAAATAGCTTGGACTTTTATTTTAAGGGTTTAACTAGTTAATTAAGAATTCTTTATTTCTACCTTTACACCCATGGAAAATGAAACCACAATTTTTGGAATACGGGCAATCATTGAAGCCGTTAAATCTGGTGAGACTATTGACAAAGTTTTTATTCAAAAAGGACTTCGAAGTGAATTATTTCAGGAACTTGAGTATCTCTTGCGCACAGAAGGCATCAATACATCTCATGTGCCTATTGAAAAACTAAATCGATTAACAAAAGGGAATCACCAAGGTGCTGTAGCTCAAATTTCACCTATTGAATTTCACAATATTGATGATTTGGTTATGAACGTGATTGACTCGGGTAAAACCCCATTATTTTTATTACTTGACCAATTGAGCGATGTGAGAAATTTTGGTGCTATAGTTAGAACTGCAGAATGTACAGGTGTAAATGGCATTATTATTCAGAAAAAAGGTGGAGCACCCATAAACGGTGATACGATAAAAACGAGTGCTGGAGCCATTTTTAAAATGCCCATTTGCAAGGTAGATCATATAAAAGATGCTGTTTTCCACATGCAATCCTCAGGAATAAAAGTGATTGCCGCAACAGAAAAAGCTGATGATTTTTTATACAATATATCTTTTAAAGAACCCTGTGCCATAATCATGGGATCTGAAGGTAGAGGTATTAATCCTTCGGTATTAAAGGTTGTTGATGCGCAAGCTAAACTTCCTATTTTAGGAGAGATTGAATCCTTAAACGTCTCTGTAGCTTGTGGCGCCTTTTTGTATGAGGTGGTTAGACAGCGCTCTTAAGTCTTCGATTTATAATTAAAAAACGTCTAATCTTCTCTTTTCTTAAATGTATAGTTAATTTTTAAAGGCTGAATTTTTTCTGAATCAAATTCAGTTTCAGTTTCAGTTTCAGATTCTAATTCGGGTTCGGGCTCGGGTTTAAGCTCAATAAAATTTCCATTTTCATCAAAATGTCGCATAAACAAATCGTCTTCTTCATTATAATCTGGTTGCTCCCATTTATAGCGTTCTGGCTTTGCTACCTGTTTTTGAAAAATTAAGGCAAATACCAAACCAGTGATTAATCCACCTAAATGCCCTTCCCAAGACATCCCGCTTTTTATAGGAAACACATACCATATTAAACTTCCATATAAAAATATAACCACTAATGAGAGCGCAATGAGTCTGTAATGTTTTGCAAATACACCTTTAAAGAAAATAAAACTTACCAAAACATAAACTAATCCACTGGCGCCAATATGATTGCCCGAACTACCGATGAGCCATGTTAAAGTGCCCGACATAAGAATGCCCAGTAAAATCACTTTCCAAGCCATCTTATTATAAAAATAAAACAGCGCTAAAGTGAGCACAAATAGTGGAATAGAGTTATTGTAAAGGTGGTTGATGTCGCCGTGTAAAAATGGACTTGTAAAAATACCTAAAAGACCTTCAAGTTTTTGTGGTCGTATACCGTAAGCTTTAATGCCATAATCTACTCTTACTTGGTACCAAAACACCAGCCACTCTAAAAATAATAGCATCAAGGGGTAAATAATGACGCTATTTGAGTATTTAAATTGCTGTGAAGACATCTGTAAATTTAAACAACTGTGTTCAAATTTATAACCAAAAAGACTTAATATGAAATATTGGCAGAACTGTTTCTATTCTGATGAGATTTCTCAGGGGCATTTCGTAATTTTGAGGCATGAATATACCATTAGCTGAACGACTTCGACCTAAAACATTAAATGACTACCTCAGTCAACAACACTTGGTGGGAAAGAATGGAATGCTCTATCAGCAAATTAAAAGTGGAGTGATTCCTTCATTGATTCTTTGGGGTCCACCAGGAATAGGAAAAACAACTTTAGCCAACATTATTGCCCACGAATCTGGTCGGCCTTTTTTTAAACTCAGCGCCATTAATTCTGGCGTAAAAGATATCCGGGAAATCATCGATAAGGCCAAACAAAGTGGTGGCTTATTTACTACTAAAAATCCGATTTTATTTATTGACGAAATTCATCGTTTTAGCAAATCGCAGCAAGATTCACTTTTAGAAGCCGTGGAAAAGGGTTGGGTAACTTTAATAGGAGCAACCACCGAAAATCCGAGCTTTGAGGTCATTTCAGCCTTACTTTCAAGATGCCAGGTTTACACTTTAAATGCCTTTAGAAAAACCGATTTAGAGGCCTTATTGCAACGTGCTCTAACCGAAGATGACAACATTTCAAAATTAAATATTGAATTAAAAGAAACGGAAGCTTTACTGCGCTTATCGGGCGGTGATGCCAGAAAATTACTGAATATATTCGAATTACTTGTCACGTCTTTTGATGCGCAGCAACCCATCATTATTACAAATGATTTGGTGATGAAACAAGTGCAAAATAAAGCGGCACGGTATGATAAAACGGGTGAGCAGCATTATGATATAATTTCAGCATTTATAAAATCCATTAGAGGAAGCGATCCAAATGCTGCGGTTTATTATTTAGCTCGAATGATCGAAGGTGGCGAAGATGTTAAATTTATTGCTAGACGCCTACTTATTTTGGCGAGTGAAGATATTGGGAATGCCAACCCAACGGCTTTAGTAATTGCTAACACGGCGTTTCAGGCTGTAGCGGTTATTGGTAATCCTGAATCGCGCATCATATTGAGCCAATGTGCAACCTATTTAGCGAGTTCTCCAAAAAGTAATGCGGCTTATGCAGCTATAAATAAGGCACAACAATTAGTTAAAGACACTGGCGACTTAGCCGTGCCTTTTTCAATAAGAAATGCTCCTACAAAATTGATGAAGGAATTGGGTTATGGTGAGGAGTACAAATATGCCCATAGCTACGAGAATAACTTTGTTAATCAGGAATTTATGCCAGATGATATCGCAAATACTAAACTATACAACCCAGGAAATAACGAAAGGGAACAGGCCCAACGTAACTACTTAAAAGCGCTTTGGAAAGCGAAATACGAGTATTAGAAATTTGTTTCTAAAATTTAATATTTATAAGTTGCTTTTTCTTAAGAACATCAGAATTTTCAGAATAATACCAAAAACCGTCTTTCTCATAGACTATGGCACTTTTGCCTTTTACAATAAAAACCTGTTCTGCAGACGTTTCTAATAAGATCATCACAATTTTAGGTTCAGCGTTTACCAATTGAAATCCATTTTTTATTGGCTGAGCGTAGTAGAGTTCCTCTTTGTTATTTTCTGGAAGTGCAGCGACTACAACAGCATCTTTAGGTTTTGATGTTTCGGTATCTCGATTAACCACGTTAGCTTGAGTGTCTAAATTCTCTAAAGGCAAAGTTTGATTGTCTACAGGTGCGTATGCGTAATCTATAGTGTTAAAAGTCTTCAGTGCTTCTCTAATCGCCTCGTTATAGGCCTTTTTGTACTCTTTTAATCGCGACTCGCCCACCTTAGAAGTCATCACCGTTTTGCCAAAACAATCCTTTAAAACAATCTCTATCTTCGTCTTAAACATACCGCTTTGACTGTTTGAGGCATCTGCAGTAAGCCCCAAACAGCGGTTGGTCTTAAAATCTTCTGGCAAATCGTCTTCTAAAAAGTACGCTTCAAAGCCATATTTATTGAATAAAAACTTCGTTATAGAATTCAATTGATACTGATCCTCATATTTTAAAAAATCAAATTTCTTCGGCACAATAATATACTTGTAATTATTGAGGTTAGTTTGAGCTATTCCGAATAAACTGAAAATAAGAAAGAGGATAAGAAACTGATTTTTTTTTGACATTGCTTTATGTTTTACAAATGATTTTTTACTGATTGCAAGTTGGTAATTCTTTTAAAATGATGATTATCGCTTACATTCTTATAATCGAAATGAATGGTATGCATTCCCACACGGTAAGCCCCCTGAATATCTGCTTCTAGGTTATCACCAATCATAACGCTTTCATTAGGTTTTGCATTGGCCAAATTTAAGGCAAAATTAAAAATTACAGGATTGGGCTTCTTTACGCCGGCAGTTTCAGAATTAGTAATGGTTTTAAAATAAGGTAAAATCTTTGATCCGCTCATTTTACGCTCTTGGGCTTCTTCAAAACCATTGGTGATAATATGCAACTGATACTTAGGTTGAAGATAATTTAACAACTCAAAGGTTCCATCGAATACATGATTGAAGGTAGTGAGATGTTCTATGTAAGCATGAGATAAAAGGTGAATAACCTCATCTTCAACCTTTATCTTTATTTGATCAAAGGCATCTTTTAATCGACCATAACGTAAATCGGATTTACTAACTTTTTCTTCTCTGTACAATTTCCAGTAGTTGAAATTTATAGGTTCATAAACCACCAGAAAATCTTCAAGATTAATTTCGATATTATACAGATGAAAGATTTTCTCAAAAGTAAGTCCAGAATTTTTATCAAAATCCCAAAGCGTATGATCTAAATCAAAAAAGACATGTTTTATTTGGTGTTTCATTCAGCAGATTCTAATATTAATTTAAAAAGTGATCGAAACCCTTTCCAGCGTTCAAAATTACTAAATGAATAATTATGAAATACGGGGGTGAAAGTGCCGTTCACAGCTTTAACTTGAGCCATAAGTTTTTGCAAATGTTCTGTTTTATCCAGTTCTGAGTGGTGTTTAAGCAAGGCAAAATCTAAACAATGGTATGGATTTACTTGTAGGGGTGTTTGCACCTCATAATCTAAATCATAAAATTGAAAAGGAGTGCACGTGCCAGCTCTAAAACCCAAAGTATCTATGTAACCCATGGTATAATCTTGATGAATTTCTAAAGTCACTAAATTACGATACGAGATAGGTAAATTTAATTTTGAAAACGAGTGCCGCACGGCTGTTAAATCTCTGTTGGTAATAGATTCCATCTTAAGCTTTTCCTTTTTTAAAATAATAACATCATCTAAGGAAAAATAAGAAGCCTTGAGACCAACATCGCAATAATCGGCGACAGACTTTATGAGTGACATAAATTCTTTCTTATTTGCATTTATGTTTTTATCGTAGGTAGAATAGTCTCCTATTAAAAAGAGTACCATAAATTTAAATTTGCTATTTTTTTGGCGGGTAATAATCCATTTAAAGGTATCGTAGGGATCTCGTTTAAGTCCAAGGAGCACTGAGTAACGCTCGTACATTTGCTTTAATTGTAAACGAAAAAGATCGTTTAAGGTACCGCCAATCGTTCTTAACAGTCCCTTTTTCTTGTAATAATATGCCGTTGGCACATCTATTACGGGTTGTATTTTATAGTGACGCTCAGTAAATGAATAATCAGGAAAGCGCTCTTGTAAAACATCCCTGAGTTTGTAGGCCCAAATATCTACGACAGGCTGATTTAAAAACTGTTGCTGATAGGCTAAACTTTCCTTTGCCATAAAGCGACCATAGTCATCTTTAACATGAGGTAAATATTCTTCGTATCTACTCAACATATAAAACGATGAGGCGAAAATATCATAAGCTAAATCACTTCGATCTCCTGTTGGAAAAAAACCTTTGGTACTACCCCACTGTTGGACGGTTATATCTATATCTGACAAGCCTTGTTCAAATAGCAAATCGTTACTTCGTACAAATAACTCATTGCTTAACGGTTGTTTGGTGTACGACATTTTAAGGCTGTCGTGTGAAATAAAATCTTCAACCTTAGAGGTAAACTGAACTTCTATGCCAAGAATTCGTTTACAAATATGCTTAAACGTATAAGTAACTCGCGGTGTAATTTTATGGGTGTAGACTAATAGCATTCTCTGTTGATCATTCTAAAAAATTAAAATTACAAATTCCAATACCACTTAGGTATGAAAAAACATTATTTAACTAAGATTTTACTGGGATTTAGTTTTTGATTATTGCGGTTTACGTTTCAGAGAAGGTTTTCGTCTGCAAAACTAAAATACGCTTTCTCAGTAATAATAAGATGATCTAGCACTTTTATATCTAAACTTTGTGCAGCAGTTTTTAGTTTTTGGGTAATATCTTTATCAGCCTGACTTGGTTTTAACGTCCCTGAGGGATGATTATGACATAATATTAATGCTGTAGCGCCTACTTCTAAAGCATTTTTGAGCACTAGTCGCACATCCACTAAAGTCCCTGTAATACCACCTTTACTCAATTGATTTTTCTGAACGACTTTATTAGAATTATTGCAATATAAGATCCAAAATTCTTCATGAGGTAAATCGCCCAAAATGGGTTGCATAAGATCAAAAACGGCGGTACTCGATGTTATTTTTTCAAGCTGAATAGTGTCTTCAAAGCGTCGTCGTCTCCCTAATTCTAATGCCGCTGCAATGCTGATGGCTTTAGCTTCACCAATACCTTTAAACGCCATTAGTTGTTTAATAGATAATTTTCCTAAGGCATTTAAATTATGATCAACGCTCGCATAAATGCGCTTACATAGTGCCACTGCACTTTCTTCTCTATTACCAGAACTAATTAAAATAGCAAGGAGTTCTGCATCGCTTAGAGCAGTTCTACCCTTGTCTCGCAGTTTCTCTCTGGGCTGATCGTCTTGAGACCAGTTTTTAATTGAAAATGAAGTCGGTTTTTCTGACATGCACTAAAGATAAAAAATTGTAAATTTAAGCCAGTATTTAATTTCAATAAATTCAAAATTAAATCAACACTTTTAAAGCAACTATTAATTGTACCCACCAAAACACCATCAAGACAACGCTATCAATCATATGATTGAAGTCATTAAAGCCTATCCTTTAGCGACGCTAATTTCGGTTAAAGATGATGCCCCATTAATTACACATCTGCCTCTAATTTACAAAGATCAAAAGCTTATCGGCCATATTGATATTTACAATCCGCAAACCCAACTATTAAAAGACGATAATAAGGTTAAGGTATTATTTTCTGGCCCCGATTGCTATATCTCACCGAGCATTTACAGTACAACGCAATTACCGACTTGGAACTATGTAAAAGTGCACCTAAAGGGCACGGTGAATGCTATAAAAAATAAAACTGCTCTAAAGGCATCTCTTATTTCAATGACTGAATTTTTAGAAGCACCAGAGCACAACTATATTTTAAAACCCGATAATCCGCGTTTGGATAAAAACCTCAACTATATTGAAATGTTTGAAATTGAAATTACCAATTGGGAAGGTAAATTTAAACTCTCTCAAGATAAAAAGCCGAAAGATATTCAGGCTGCGCGGGAAGAATTAAAACGTGCGAGCCAAGACAGTATTGAAGCATTTTTAGACAAAATATTCTAAATTTTTTTAAAATAAATGACATTCTAAATTATGAAAGACTTAAAAAAAGAAGCTATAAAACAAGAGGTATTTGATCTTTATGATGATTACGCCCATAATAAACTCAACCGACGCCAATTCGCAGAGCGACTTGCACTATTTGCAGTAGGCGGACTTACAGTGCCTTCACTCTTAAGTTTTATGTCACCCAATTATATAGACACGCTTTTAGTAAAACCGGACGACCCAACTTTAAATTCAGATTACATTACTTACGAATCACCAAAAGGTGGCGGCACAATTAAAGGCTTATTGTCACAACCCAAAGACCACAAAACAAAATTACCGGGTGTTATTGTCGTTCATGAA
>CAYMDB010000047.1:0-12395 GCA_964388865.1 uncultured Flavobacteriaceae bacterium | reverse complement strand
CAAATTTTAATGGACAGTTTAATAGAAGAGCATTACAACCCGCTGCGGACCAATTCTTTTTTGTGGGTTTCTTTTGGACCATTAGCGAAGATGGCAGTAACAACCAATTAAACAACCTATAACTGTTAAAACATTGGGTTAAAAGGTAAACCTGACTTATATCATGATTTGTGAGGTAAATGATGATTAACTTTAGAGTATAAAATTAAACGTCATGGAACTCAAGAAGAACCCAAAAGCCAATGTAGGTCGAAACAGCAGTTTATATTTTGCTGTTGGCTTAAACGTAATGTTAGTCTTAACATATCTAGGACTTGAACATAAGACTTACGAAACCGATGAAATTAAGGTTGATCTTTTAATGTTAGACGAACAGCTTGATGAAGATATTCCAATCACAACCATTAACATTCCACCGCCACCGCCACCACCAAAACAAGTGGTTACCGAAGCTATTAGGATTGTTGAAGATGTGGCAGATGTAGAAGAAACTGTTGTAAAAAGTACAGAAATAGGCCAAGATGATGTTATTGAAGAACATGAAGTCAGTGTGGAAGAAGTGGAGGTAGCTGAGGTAGAGGAAGATATTGAAGTCCCCTTTGCAGTAATTGAAAAGGTGCCACAATTTCCAGGATGTACCGGAAATAATGATGAGTTAAAAGCATGTTTCCAAAAAAAAATGCAAGAGCATTTACTCAAACACTTTAGCTATCCTCCTGCAGCTGCCGAGTTAAATATTCAAGGAAAAGTATTTGTATTCTTTTTAATTGATAAAAATGGTTTGGTTACCAAAGTAAAAAGTAGAGGTCCAGATCAGATGTTAGAAAAAGAAGCAGAACGCATCATTAACTTACTGCCAAAAATGGAATCAGGCAAGCAACGTAATAGAAGTGTGGGTGTTCCTTACAGTATTCCTATTAACTTTAAACTGAAACAACAATAATCAACTATATGTTTGGAGTATAGGGTTTAAACCCATTTTCTAAAAAACAAAATCCCTGAAATGGGATTTTGTTTTTTAGAAAAAATCAGAATATAATCGCGCCTGAAAAATTCAAAAGTTAAATTTGTAACTCTTCAAAACATACTATTATGAGTCAGATTATCACATTCGGAGAAGTTTTAATGCGCATTTCAACTCGAGGCCATAAGAAATTTATGCAATCCAGTAGTGTGGAGTTTTATTTTGGTGGCACCGAATTAAACGTAGGCATATCCATAGCCAATTTTGGCGGTAAGGTAAAACATATTAGCGCCGTGTCTGACGATTTTATTGGAGAAACAGCAGTTTCTTATATTAGAAAATTTGGGGTAGACACCGCCTCTATTGTCCGGTATAGGAGGCCTCTTGGAGTTTATTTTTTAGAGGTAGACGCGGTTATGCGTCCAAGTACTATTTCTCATAACCGCGTGCATTCATCTTTTTCAGATATTCTACCACCAATGGTCAATTGGGAATCAGCCCTAGTTAATGGGAGCTGGTTGCACTAGACAGGCATTACACTGGCCTTATCGCAGGGCGCTTTTGATACGCTAAAAGAAGGCTTAGCATTAGCACAAAAAAATGGACTGAGTATTTCTGCGAACCCAACTTAACGCAGTGGCTTATGGACATACGGCCAAGAAGCAAAGGCTGCGCTTATTGAGTTATTGCAGTACTCAACGATTTTTATCAGTGGTGTAAATGAAATGAATGAAGTACTCGGTAGAGATTACAGTTACTCTAACGATGATTTCTTAAAAGCAAATCAGGAACTTATTGAAACCTTTCCATCTATTACAAAAGTATTCGATAAATTACGGACTTCGGTGAATTCGTTGTGGCATAAAATTAGAGCACGGATGTGGAATGGCACTGAATTTAGAGAAACCATAGGTTTAGATATCACCCATGTGGTAGATCGCATTGGTACTGGTGATGCTTTTGCTGCTGGATTAATTTAGGGTTTATAACAATGATTACAAAGCCATGGAGTTTGCGAGTGCTGCCTGCGCCTTAAAACACACTTATAAGGGTGATGTGAATTTTACCAATGTCCCCGAAGTTATGGCTATTCTCGGAGGTCACATGTCTGGACGTCTAGTGAGATAGGTCTCAGAATCTAACGTTACCAGCTGATATAATGGTTTTAAGTGAATCTTTAATTTGATTGTACATTTGCCCCAAGGACACTGAAATTTTTATTCTTAGGAATTGATAAAACCTTAATGCTATAATATTATCCTATTATTATTTTTTGCCAAAATTCGTAACATATTTTTTTTTGCCGAGGTTTATTTTTTGATAAAATCCGTATATTTATAATTTCCCCATGTCAATTTAACAATCAACCTACAACAAAACGCCCTATTTTAAGGATTTAATAATTTGCATGTTACAAACGTTAAGAGTGTGTATTTCTTGATAAGGATAAAATATCTCAACCTTTAAAATTGAAGTTATGAAAACAAAAAAATCATGTCTAATGATCACGTTAGCGTTTCTTGCAGAAAACCTTTGGGTACAATCAGCCGAAGCTATAAATTACGCTCTAGGCAACGCCAAGCTTTCACGGAAAATGGTCAATTAAAAACCGGTGTAGGTCCTAGAAAATCGGCAAGAAGAAAGATGTAGTTGCAAAACTAGGAGCACAAATTTTGCCGATTATGAAAGAAGAGGTAGTGCATAACCCTAAAATAAAGCCGTGACGAAATGTAATTTTAATGAATTAAATCCTAAATATGAAACAATTAATCCCAGCTTTAGCATTAAGCCTTTTAGTTTTATCAGGCTGTGCTGCTAAACAAAGTTCGTGGAAATCTCCAAGCTATAAAAAGGAGAGTTTTCGAAAAGTCATGGTTTTGGCGAAAACTTCAGATGAATTGGCGCGACGTCAATTAGAAGATGCCACAGTACAGCAACTCAAAAACAAGGGTGTCAATGCCATCCCTTCTTATGCCACTATAAAACCAAAAGATATCAAAACTGAGGAGGCCTTTATTGAAAAAGCAAAGAAGCTTGAAGTAGATGCGCTTGTTGCCTATAATTTTGGACATGTAACGTCTGAGTATAAAAGAAAACCCTCCGTTAATGCCAATGTAGGCGTGCCAGTAAAAATGGGAATTTTCCGTGGCTATTTAGGTACAAATGTACCTCTTGCCGGTGGTAATCGAAAAGTGGAAACGGTTAACGGTCAAGCTGTTTTTTACACCAAGGCAGCCACCACGATACAATGGAGCCAATCCCTAGCTGGGGATTTAAAAAAAGGTACTCAAAAATTGGCTTTAGACTTTGCCCTTCAAGCTGTTAATCAAATGTTTGAGGATCAATTGTTTTGATTAGAACAGACCGATGAGTTTAAAACTAAAGTTGGTATAATTATTTCAAATGATTTTAGTTATATCCAAATCTTTACAAGTATACCATAGGATGGGGGTAAAAAATGCTTGGCTTTACGATTTGTAGCGTATAACTATAAATTTCACTAAAATTGAGCCTGTTTTTAATTGTTATAAATGTATTTTTGACACACTTGCTGGTGTAATTTGTTTTTTAAATGAAAAAATCAAAAAAAGAAATACGGCTTTTTAGATTACTATTAAAATGGGGTTTGATTCTGGTGGTGGTAGTGCTGTTAGGCACTTTTGTGATCCCCATAGTATTCAACGATTTCATATCTCAAGAAATAAAAAAAGGCATCAACAAAAATTTGGTCACCGAATTTTATTTTGAAAGCTCAGAAATTTCATTTTTTAATCATTTTCCTTCCTTAACCTTTTCCTTTGAAGAGGTGTCTTTAGCAGGCTCTGAACCGTTTTTAGAAGAACCAGTTGTTACCGCTAAAGAGGTTGGTTTTGGTATTAATGTTTTTAAACTGTTGGTTTCAAAAGAATTAGAGGTTAATGAAACCTATTTGGTAGATTGCACAATAAGAATTCTCAAGGATAAATTTGGTAGGAATAATTTTGATGTACTTTATAAATCCGACGCACTATTGGTTGAGAAACCATCAGATTCTGCAGGTTTTAACATCAATCTCAATAAACTAAATATTAGTAAGGCTAATATTATTTATAAAGATGAGGCTATAGGAATTAACATATTATCTAGCGGATTTAACTACGACGGGAAAGGCGGACTAGATTCGGGAATTTTAAAATTGGGATCTCAACTTAATATTGACAGTGTTGACGTTGTTTTTGAAAACGTAGATTACCTAAAAGGACAAAAGTTGAGAGCAAAATCATTCACCATTTACGATACCAAAACCCTATCTATAGAGTTAGATCAAAACAATATTTTCCTCAATGACCTTAACATTAATTTTGATGGTCAATTAGATGTTTTTGAAAACGGGGTGGCCTACGATTTAAATTTTAATACCAAAAACGGAAATATCAAAAAATTGATGAGCGCCCTGCCACCAAAATATGCCCAATGGTCTAAAGATTTAAAATTAAAAGGTACGTTTGATGCGACTTTGCTTCTTGCGGGCTACTCAGGTATGGTGCCTGATAGTTTAGAAAAAGAGCGAAGCAGCATTGAGTTAGATATTTATAAAGGTAAAATAGGGCATAAAGATTCAGATGAGCTTATCGAAGATTTATTTGTAAAATTTAAAGGGTATTTTGACAGGGATTGGCTGGATCTGCGTCTAGATAGTCTTAATTTTAGACTGAATGAAGAGCTCACATCTGGGCAGTTTGTAGCCAGCGGTAGACGTGATTCTATGTATGTCGATTCCAAAATGAACTCTAAAATTGATTTAAATCTTCTCAATCAAACTTTAAAATTACCTGGTCTTGAACTTAAAGGAGAGCTGCTATCAGATTGGAACGTTTCTGGTATTTATCAGCCTTCAGCTTCAAGATTTCCAAAAACTAGAGGCAATCTATTCGTAACTAATGGCTATATTAAAACTTCTGGTTATCCTGAGCCTATTAAGAATATTGAGCTCAATGCCATAATTGAAAGTGAAGGACAAACCTTTGGGAGCTCTACCTTGAATATAAGCGATTTTAAGTTTAGCTTTTTAGGAAATGAGTTTAATGCTCGAGCCTACTTTAAGGATTTTGACGCCCCCGAATACCAAATTAATTGCTTGGGTACCATTGATTTAAAATCCCTTAATCAAGTGATACATATGCCCTTTAATTTTGAAGATGGTTTAATTGAAACCAACTTTAATTTAAAAGGAAAGCTCACCAATCTAAATTTTGAGACTTCAGAGAATAACGTCGCACCCCTTAACACGGGAATGCTTAACCTTAAAAATATAAAACTCGCTAGTACTAATTTACAACGACCTATTTTTGTTAAAGAGGGTCAGTTTTTGTTTTTAAATGAAAAGATGGCATTTTCAAAATTAACTATTCAACACGGTCATACAAAGGCGCAAATGGATGGTTATTTTCAAAATTATCTAGAATATGTGCTATTCTCTAAAGGCGTGCTGCGTGGAGACGTGAAATTGAAATCGGCATTTGTTGATATCACTGAGTTTTTTCCAACAGATGAAAAATTAATGCCTCAACTACGGCAGAAATCTGATAGTATGACCAATGCTCCAGAAGTTAAGGAGGTTGTGAGTGGTGTCATGCTCATACCAGATTGTCTTAATTTATCGTTTCAAATTAAAGTTGATACCTTAAAATATAATGCACTCACCATAGACGCACTGTCTGGGGTTCTAGGTGTTAAAGATCAAGGGCTTTTCTTAAAAAATGGCGATTTAAAAATGGTTGAGGGAACGGCGCATTTAGAAGGGTTTTATAAGCCTATAGATACTCAAAATGCCTTATTTGCAATGGATATTATTGCTAAACATCTCAATATAAAGCAAGGCTACGAGACCATAGAATTGTTTAAAGAATTGATTCCTGCTGCGGAACGCGCTTCAGGAAAGGTGTCGGTAAATTATAGTTTGTTAGGGTCATTAGATGAGCAAATGCAACCTGTTTTGCCATCCTTAGAAGGCAGTGGCACTCTGATTGCGCACGATGTTCAATTTGAAAATTATAAACTCTTAGGAACCCTCTCGAAGAAGTCTGGTTTTGACGCGCTAAACAATCCTGCGGTTTCTGAAATAACCATCAATTCAACCATAAAAAATAATATTTTAGAATTAGACCGCTTTAAGTTTAACGTTAGACCCTTTCGACTTAGAGCTGAAGGTCAAACAAGCCTGGACGGGAACCTTAGTCTAAAAATGCGATTAGGTCTTCCGCCTTTTGGTATTATTGGTATTCCTATTGTGGTTAAAGGAACAAGTAGTGATTTTGATGTGACACTTGGAAGAAAAGCACCCGATTTGGAAGCCTTAGAACTTGATCAGGCCTATTACTCAGAAGAGGATTTAAGACGTATGTCCCTATTGAAAGATTCTATTAGAGAAGAGATGACCATTGAACAAATTGATAAACTACAGCGAAAAATTAAAGGTATAAATTTGGACTCTATAAGCGGAACCACTATTATTGATACCTTAAGAATACAAATGATTGATTCACTAAGAGAGCAATAATGGATATGACGATTTTATATCATTTGGTTAAGCATTATTTTTTCTTTTTATTCTTATAAAGCTAAGATTCATGGAACTTAAATGCTCATAAATAAGCCTCTCATTCCAATTCACCATATGGCTCTTCGTATTTTTTAAATCGCTAGAAATTGAGTTAAGACCTTTGCTCAATTGGCAACTATCAATACTTATCTATTTTTTGTTGATTTTTTACTTTCGAACATAAAATTTTTAATTTCGAAGTGATTTAGAATTTTTTATTTGCTAAAAAATGGCTTTTTTAGCCTCTTTTTATCTTTTTCTTTACGTCGTAGCCTAGCTATGAAACTCAAAAAAGAGTTAAATGTTCAAAAAATAGCTCATTTTCGCTTAAACACGAAAAGTTTAAATCACCGCTTCATGTTTATCGCTAAATTTAAGTTTTCAGGTGATATTTTCTTTTAATTTTTACAATGAGGCGCAGTTATCCCTGGACTTCGATGTAAACTGTAAGAAACTGTTTCCTTCAAGTTTTGTTTATGCATTTTTGCTATCACCCTATATCTTGCATGTCCTCCGAAAAACCATCTATTAATGCCACTAAAAGTTCGTTTTACCTAAGCCTTGTCTTGCTATCAATTTATTGAACTTCTGTTCCCAATGGGTTCAGGGTTTATTTTTCATTGCTCTTTTTAGGATCAGGTTTTTTGATTTCCTCTGTTTCAAAAGCTCTCAATTTTTCTTTTAGGGATGTCTTTTATCCGCCTTAAAAGGTATATTTTCTGGTATGTCAACAGCATCAAGTACGTCTTCTAAATTACTTATTTCATTAGTACTAGCTTTGGTTGTTATTCTCCCCAAGCACGAAGTCTTATCCATCGGTTACATAATGCTTTTTGTAACCGTATCTGTATCTACCAGCTTTGTTAAGCCATGAAGCTTCTTTATCTACATTATCAGGATAGTCTTTATCAACCTTTACTTCATTTTTATCATAACGATCTCTAGTTACCTCAAAGTTGGTTTATTATTTGGGTCTAAAAGGGGTGTCAATTACACTAGCATCTAAAGGAATTCCTTTTTTGATAATGATTTGATTAGACTTTAATTGTTGATTTATCTCTTTACTTAGAGGTTCAAAAGCCTTAGCTTTAGTCATAGCTGTTCTAAAACGACTAATTGTACCGTGTTTAGGTGCAACTTGATCTCTGTTTAGATCACAAAAGCACCCAAATGAAATACCATCATTTACTCGGTCTTCAATTTCATAATCACTCAGGCCATACTAGGTTTTAAGGAAATACATTTTAAACAAAAAAACACCGTCATAACTGGGGCAATCAACTGCGTTTTTGCCTTTTTTTTTATCTATTACTTTACTGCTTTTATTCCAAACTTAAAGATAATTAATTTGAGTAAAGAACGTTTTCTTAATTTTTCTTGTGCGTAAATCAAAAATACCGGCTGCGAGGTTAGGATTATTATGTGCTTTCATGTTTTAGAGACAACAATTAAACACGGTATAATTAATGATTAAGCAGAAAAAAATTGGTCTTTTTATCTTTTTAATGAGCAAGGGGCTTAATTTGTGACTTCTCAAACAAATTTGCTTGCCTTTAAAATGGAATGGTTGTAATTAAAAATATGTTCTTAAGACTATAATCATGGAAACATAAGTGGGCATTAGGGTTTTTTAAACACCTTTGCTACATCAGCTTGTAAATAGTAGTACCTCGTGTATAAGAGGTTGCTTTAAGGTTTTACTTTCCCATGGTACCCAACGTATTTTTTTGCGTTTAATAATACAATACTTAAGTTTTAATCCTCAATCAAGGGGCGTTTTTCATCTTTTATAGGCTTTGTTCGACCGTGAATGATTAACATTTTTTGAAGCACCAAAGTATTGGGAATTGAAATCAAACCTAATTCTTCTGAATACATATGAAAAAACATCATGCCAACATCTTTAATTTCGCCTTTAATATCATGTTGTGGGTCCATAATAGTTATATAGTCACCAATTCTCATATCTTTAGTAAAGAAGAGAATAATGCCCGCGGTGATGTTAGATAAATGCGACCATTGTGCAAAAAATGCGACGCCGATAACGGTTAAAATAGAAGCGATAAATAAAAGAATATCACTTTGCTCAAGACCCCAAATTGAGGATAGCACCAACACGAATATTGATATCAGGACAACATTAAAAAACTTTTTAACCAGGACAACCCGATCGCGACTAATATCTTGTTTAATTCGGCGTCTATTAATGATAAAGTTTAGTGCAGTTTTAATGATAAAAAAAACCAGTACTACAATAATTGATTGAATAATTTGGTATTGTAATAGTTGTCTCATAGGTTTAAGTATTTCGTTTCAAAACAATAACATAAAAAAGTTGAGCTTTTAACAGGTTTGCCAAAATCATAACAGTTTAAAATAAAAGGGATTGTCATTTTTGATAATTCCTTTACAATTCAAAAGCATTAGAATTCACAAAGAAAATAGAGTTCACTAAAAATAGTTTTCCATTTTCCCAAAAGCTTCTGAATAGGGGATTATCTACTATATAAATAAAACTGCCACGTCCAATGGGTTCTTCCCCAAAAACTAGGGTTTGGTCTAGGGTTTTAAGCGCCTCTTTTCCTGCAAAGCCAGAATAGACTTTCGTGTTGTCTAAATGAGCCACGTTGTAACCGCTTTCTAACAAACTGTACGCCGTACTCCCTAACTTTAAGGTAAAATAATGCTCACCATAACCAAATGCCATAGGGTGGGTGTGATCTACTTTGGTTTTAAAAATTGCGCCTGTAATCAGGTTGTTGGTATACTCGCGTTCGCGTTCCGCATAAGGGATGAGATTAGCTTTCTTATCCTTGTTTTTGTCCTTATCTTCGGTATCTGAATTTTTATACTTCAAACTAAAACCTTCTTTACCAGCAAAGCTTCTAAGGGCACCATCAATAGCAATCACTTTTCCACCGTCGCGAACCCAGTCTTTGAGTTTTTTCATGCTGTCCTCATTCAAAACACTTCCGTAATAACCGTTTGGCATAATCAGAATATTGAATTGATCTAAATTCGTTCTACCCAATTGATCCGTATTAATGGTGGTTACTGGATAGTGCAATTGCTGCTCAAAGAAATGCCATAGTTCCCCAAAACTTAGCGATGAGGTGCCTTCACCCGATAACAATGCAATTTTTTGCTTGTTTATCAATTTTATATCTGGCGATCCAATATCTGGCGTGGTCTGTGAAAAGCCCGAATTAATCTGCGTTAACGATTGTGCATGATTTTGAGCTATGGTATTGAGTTTAGACACAAATTTTTCAATATGGGCATTGTCGCCTTTGGCAATAATTAATGAACCGCGCTCAAAGGTATGACCATTAGATTGAAATGGCTTTTCCGTAAAACGAACCTTAAAATCTTGCTTTAAAAGTTCCGCTAAAAACTGGGCATCATCTAAACTATTCCATTTGCTCACATAACCGTAAGCATCCGTTAGGTTTGTAACGGTCTTGCGCTCCATTACTATTGAACTGTTAACTCGTGTGGTGCTCGCCATCGCCTCTAGACCATAGGCGTAGGGCACCGACCAAGCCGTAATATCATAGGTTAAGGAGTCGCTCAGTTTGGCATTAGGTTCAAACAAAACTTTTACCATTTTTCCTTTGGGTTGATTGCTGTGTATTACCAAAGCATCACTCGTCACCGACATTTTATCGTTTAATCCCGTGGTGTAATTGTATCCCGATATTTTTGAAACATTCGGGTGTTCAAATGCAATCTCATGTTTGTTTAAAAGGGTTTTCAGGCTGTTTAATTTATCAGCATTTCCTGAAACTACGTAACTTTTATAGTTCAGTTTAGAATTGTCAAAGAATTTCGCGAATTCCGTATTTAATTTTGAAGCATTTTTAGAGGCAATTTCAACGGTTGAAATTCCTGTAGTTGTATGATGGGTTAAACGCTCAAGCAAAGTAAGCACATGACCTTCATCATTCAAAATTCCTAAGCCAGCCATACCATGCCCACCTTGCTCGTAAGTCATGCCAATCGCTCCCATATAGGTTGGGTAGGTATCTCCATAACTCGGGTAAAATAAATCGAATCGTTCTCTAGTAAAAAACAACCAACCTTCCGCATCAAAATATTTAGCGTGATTTTTTCCTATTTCAGTTTGAAAATTGCGCTGCCAATCCGTAATAATTTCATGAAAAGGTTCTGCTGCCGGCGCAAAATAATAAGGTTCATTGATGCCTTGCTCATGAAAATCGACATGAATATGAGGCATCCATTTGTTGTAAACTTTTAGTCGCGATTGCGTTTCAACCTGCGTTGCCCAAGCCCAATCTCTGTTGAGGTCGAACAAATAATGATTTGGTCGTCCGCCTGGCCAAGGCTCATTGTGTTCACTGGCTTGTCGGTCTATATCGTAAGGCTGACTTGCAGTTTCGTTATACCAATTGACATAGCGATCTCTACCGTCTGGATTGATGCACGGATCAATAATAACCACCGTATTTTCTAATAAATCTTTGTGTTCAGTAAGAAGCTTATACAGCGTGAGCATCGAAGCCTCAGAACTCGATGCCTCATTACCATGTACATTATAGCTCAGCCAAACGATAGCAACATCCGAGGCGCTTGGTGTACCTTCTAACAAACCTGCATTTTTCAAGTTGTTTTCGCGAATGGTTTCTAAATTTTTGATATGCTCTTCACTCGAAACATAGGCTAAGTAAAGCGGTCTACGTTCATTAGTTGTACCGTAGGTTTCTAGCTTCACTTGTTTAGGAACAGCGTTTGCCACAGACTGAAAATAATCGACTATTTGATGATGTCTGCTAAACTGAGTGCCAAGTTCATAGCCTAAAAAATTACTTGGTGAAGCAATAGTTTGAGCGGCTATGACGCTGAATCCACTTAAAAAAATCCACAGAATTAAAACTAATTTTTGCATGTTATAACATATTTTGGTTCAAATCTAGTAAAAATAAGCGGTGTAACTGAATTAACTAAAAATTAGCAGATAAAAAATTGAAGTGCATTATATTTATGCCATAATTAAGACACACCTATGCCAATCGATTGTATTCCGTACAGAGAAACCCATTATTTCTCCAATTTTATTTGTGACTATCTCGACCAAAAACCAGAGTTGAGGGACTTGTACCATAGGTTTCCAAATATTGAAAATTTTAAAGCGCAGATTGAAGAAAAATCTAAAACTTTTAATCATGAGGGACGACAAGTTCTTGTTGAAGTTTTAAGAGCTCAATATTCCAAATTACAAACCTCGGAAGCAAGCTTAAATCATATTGAAAGTCTTAATTCTCAAAAAACCTTTACCATAACGACCGGCCATCAGTTGAATTTATTTACAGGACCGCTGTATTTTTTGTACAAGATTATTTCTACTATCAATTTAACAAAGGAGCTTAAAGCCGCCTATCCCGATTATAATTTTGTGCCTATCTATTGGATGGCCTCCGAGGATCATGATTTTGAAGAAATCAATTATTTCAACTTTAAAGGCAAAAAAATTCAGTGGAATTCGGGTCAGACCGGTGCTGTAGGGCATTTTAATACTGAAGGTTTAGATGCTGTTTTTGAAGTGCTTTCAGGCGAATTTGGAGCAGGAAGAAATGCCGAGCAACTCAAACTATGGTTTAACCAGGCCTATTTGAATCACGATAATCTTGCCGACGCCACGCGTTATTTGGCTAACGAATTATTTGGGGAACAAGGTTTGGTGATTTTAGATTCAGACCATAAGGATTTGAAGCGTTTATTTATCCCAAATGTCAAAAAAGAACTGACGGATCAAACGGCTTTTCACTATGTGGCCGAAACCAATAAAACTCTCGAAGATTTAGGATTAACCATTCAAGTAAATCCAAGAGA
>CAYMDB010000046.1:0-12405 GCA_964388865.1 uncultured Flavobacteriaceae bacterium | reverse complement strand
GAAAAAACGGTGACTTATAAAAGAAACACTATTGACAGTACACTTGTGCCGGCTGACAGGGCCTTTATCAACGACAAATACTGGTTTTTTGTACCATTTCAGCTGGTTTGGGATAGCTCGGCTACGATCTCAGATCCTAAAACAATGGAAGCGCCTATAAGTAAAAAAAGCCTCAACATGATTACAATCACCTACCCTGAAAAAGGTGGTTATACACCTGGTGATGCTTATGATATTTTTTATGATGATACTTACATCATTCAGGAATGGAATTACAGAAATAATAATGTTGAAACACCATCATTAACTACAACTTTTGAAAACTATCAGGATTTTAAAGGTATAAAAATAGCCAAGGATCATAAACGAGAGAATGGTAATTGGAACTTAAACTTTACGGATGTACAAATTACTTTAGAGTAATTTTAAATCGAATTTTGGTCTTACTTTTGCATCTTATAGCCTAAGTTTCGCGTCAACTTTTAAAGTTAAAACGCATAGCTTAAGTTTTCCGCCTTGTGCGTCTATATATTGAAAGCGCTTCATCCTATGAGTTGAGGCGCTTTTTACTTGATTTGGCTTAAAATAGAATCAGCCTTTAAAGCCACTATTTACAGGTGCCCCATCACACAACGATTTATTATGTGAAGCACCACATCGAAAAAACGCGGTGGTTTTATTCTTTTTAACCTCAGTTTCATCGCTGTGCTTTACTTTCAGGGTGCCATAAACTAAAAGCTGACCATCCTTTAGAACCTCAACTTTGGTTTCTGAAATTTCCGAGACTTGGGACTCTCCATTATTCACATAATAACTAAAGGCACCAGAGGACAGGCTTTAACTTGCTTCACTCAGGCCGCCGCAGGAGCGGTATCAATTTTTATCCAAGGTTTTTCTTTAGGTTGAAAAACAGCACCTAAGCCATTAACACAAATCCCCGAATGCATACACCAATTAGGCTTCCAAACTATAGTAACTTCTCCGTTACTGTACTCCTTTGTCTTTCCCATAACTATTGTTTTTTTTTATAAATACTAAAAAATGTATTTCTTTTCTGGATAGGAATTGACGCTTTCATCTATTCTTTACTAGCGTTATTATTCTTACTTTTGTAAGAGACCATAAAAATAGACGCCTTGTTCAATTTTAGATTGGGTCTTGAATTTGCAAAACAACAAGACCAAAACGATAAACTTTCAGCTTTCAGATCTAAATTTCATATTCCCAAAGACAAAAACGGAAATGAGGTTATTTATATGACTGGGAATTCTCTTGGATTACAACCTAAAATCACGAAAGACTATATCAATCAAGAACTTGAAGATTGGGCAAACCTCGGTGTTGACGGGCATACTAACGCAAAAAACCCATGGTTAAATTATCATGAATATCTTACGGAAACCATGGCACATATCGTTGGTGCCAAACCTATAGAAGTTGTGGTGATGAATTCATTAACCGTTAACCTTCATCTCATGATGGTGAGCTTCTATAAACCGACTCCAAAACGTTATAAAATTTTAATCGAAGCCGATGCTTTTCCCAGTGATAAATACGCGGTAGAATCCCAACTTCGTCACCATGGTTATGACTACAAAGAAGGGGTAATTTTGTGGAAGTCAGGACCAAGTGAAGAATTAGCCAATTATGAAGATTTAGAAACCATTTTAGAGGAACATGGTGAGGACATCGCGCTTGTTATGATTGGTGGAGTTAATTATTACACCGGACAATTTTTCGATTTAAAACGCATTACCCAACTCAGTCATTCCTATGGTTGTACCGTTGGATTTGACTGTGCACATGGGGCAGGAAACGTGCAACTAAATCTTCATGATTCTGGTGCCGATTTCGCTGTTTGGTGCAGCTATAAATATTTAAATTCTGGACCTGGAAGTTTAGCTGGCGCTTTTGTTCACGAACGCCATGCGTATAAAAAAGAACTCAATAGATTTACAGGTTGGTGGTCTCATAATAAGGACAAACGATTTAAAATGCGTGATGAGTTCGATCAATTACCTGGTGCCGAAGGCTGGCAACTGAGCAATCCAACTATTTTGTCTATGGCAGCTATTAGAGCATCTTTGGATGTCTTTAAAGAAGCGGGATTTGATCAACTTTGTGAGAAATCAAAACAACTTACTGGCTATTTCGAATTTCTAATTAACAAGCTTAATAATTCAGATATTAAAATTATTACACCATCTAATCCAGATGAACGTGGGTGTCAATTGTCAATTCAAGTAAAAAATGCTGATCGGAGTTTACATCATAAACTAAGTGATGCTGGCATTATTTCGGATTGGCGAGAACCTGATGTCATTAGATGTGCACCTACTCCCTTATATAATTCCTATAGGGATATTTATGAGTTAGTAGAGCGCTTAAAAACAATTTTGAATTAAAAAAAAGTTCCTCGAGCGCAGTCGACAGTTTGAAAACAATCACGACTGCACCCGAAAAGACATTTAAAAAATATGAATAAACAACAAAACATACTTATCATAGGCGCAGGACTCTGCGGAAGTTTACTCGCTTTACGCTTAGGACAGCGAGGTTATAATGTCACGGTTTACGAAATGCGACCAGATTTAAGAAAAACGGATATTTCAGCAGGGAGATCAATTAATTTGGCATTTTCAGACCGCGGTAACAAAGCCATGAAATTAATAGGGATTGAAGATAAAGTAAAAGCCTTATGTATTCCAATGAACGGCCGAATGCTTCACGATAAAGAAGGCAATACCTTCCTATCTAATTATAGCGGTCGCGAGCATGAATACATCAATTCTATTTCTCGTGGCGGACTCAATGCCTTATTGTTAGATGAGGCTGAAAAACATAAAAATGTTACGATTCATTTCAATAAACAATGTAAATCTGTAGATTTTGAAAATACTACGGCTCATTTTGTAGATTACGAATCTAAAAAAGAGTTTGTAGAGGATGCGGATTGTATTATCGCCACAGATGGAGCAGGTTCAGCTTTAAGACGAAGTTACTACTTAGAACGCAAGTTTTTGTTTAGTTTTTCGCAAGACTATCTTACCCACGGTTATAAAGAATTATCTATTTTACCGACAAAATCAGGCGACTATAAAACTTATAAAAACGCCTTACATATTTGGCCAAGAGGTGACTTTATGGTGATTGCACTGCCCAATTTAGACGGTAGTTTTACAGTCACTTTATTTCTGAGTTACGACGAAGGCGAATACAATTTCAATAATTTAACCAGTCCGGAACGCGTTATAGAATTCTTCAAAAAAGAATTTTCCGATGCTTTAGAACTTATGCCTAATTTAGTAGACGACTTCTTTAACAATCCAACAGCTCCCTTGGGTACCGTAAAATGTTCCCCTTGGCATTATAAAGGTAACACCTTATTAATGGGTGATTCTGCCCATGCTATTGTACCATTTTATGGCCAAGGTATGAATGCGTCTTTTGAGGATGTTGTTGAATTTGATGCCGTTTTAGACCAAAATCACGAAAATTGGGAAACCGTCTTTAGCGCCTATGAAAAACGGAGAAAAAAAGATACAGATGCTATTGCCGATTTAGCCATTGATAATTTCCACGAAATGAAAGACCATGTGGCCAACCCGATTTTTCAAGAAAAGCGAAAAATTGAAATGGCTCTTGAAAAAGAATTTCCAGACGACTACTCCTCTAAATATAGTTTAGTTACCTTTAATGAGCATATTGGTTATCGTGAGGCAATGTTGCGAGGACGTGCACAGGATAAGGCTATTTTAAATATGTTATCGGATGGGGATATCTCGACTGCGCTCGATATGACAGATACATTAGAATTAAAATCAATAGTGGATAAAGTTAAAACAGCAACCGATGCCATTTTAGAAGATGATAGAATTGCAGGATTGCGTTAAAAATATATAGTATAAAGTAAAATTCTTATTTCTCCCGAGTAAGGATTCCTTTCCTTTGGGAAGGCTAGTATGGGCTTTAAAATATGAGTAAAGAAAATGAGATTCCTGCTTCCGCAGGAATTGGTGTAACACCAAGAGGAGCATATCCTCATGTAAAACAAGTTGGCGATTTTATTTTTGTTTCAGGCACAAGTTCTAGACGTCCAGATAATAGCATTGCTGGCTTAGATATTATTGACGAAATGGGCACCAAGCGTTTAAATGCTTATACCCAAACCCAAGAGGTATTAAAAAATATTGATAAAAATCTTCAAAAAGTCGGTGCTAGCCTGAAGGATGTGGTGGATGTGACTTCCTTTTTAGTGAACATGAATGACTTTGCCGATTACAATAAAGCTTATGCAGAATTCTTCAACAAAGAAACTGGTCCGACGAGAACCACAGTGGCGGTGCACCAATTACCTCATCCAGATTTGGTAGTAGAGATTAAAGTGATGGCTTATAAAAAATTATAGGTTATTCAGTTATTGGGGGTATTTAGTTATTGAGTTATTTAGTTATTGGGGTATTGAGATATTAGTTTAGAATTAAGTAGACATGAACATTCAAAATTACATCAACGGAACATTTGAAAATCCTATTCACAATGAATGGCTAGACAACTACAATCCTTCTAATGGTGAAGTTTATGGGCAAATTCCTAATTCTTCAAACGACGATGTAATTCATGCTTATAGTGCTGCAAAGGCAGCCTTTCCAAGCTGGTCCAAAACAACGCTCGAAGAACGCAGCAGAATTTTAATTAAAATTTCAGAATTATTAAAAGCCAATTTACAGCGTTTTGCAGAAGCCGAAAGTAAAGACAATGGCAAACCGATTAGTTTAGCCAAAGCTGTTGATATTCCTAGGGCAGCGAGCAACTTTCGTTTTTTCGGAAATGCCATCACACAATTTTCAAGTGAAAGTCATGAAAGCGTCGGACACAGCGCTATCAATTACACCTTACGCCAACCCATTGGTGTGGTAGGCTGTATTTCTCCATGGAACCTTCCACTCTACCTTTTTACTTGGAAAATTGCCCCAGCCATCGCCGCTGGAAATTGTGTTGTAGCGAAGCCAAGTGAAGTTACGCCAATAACAGCCTATTTACTGGGCGAAATTTGTAATGAAGCCGGATTGCCAGCAGGCGTACTAAATATTGTTCACGGTTTGGGAACTACCACCGGACAAGCTATAATTGAGCATCCTGATATCAAGGCAATTTCATTTACAGGTGGAACAGCCACAGGAGCACATATCGCCAAAGTAGCAGCTCCGATGTTTAAAAAACTATCCTTAGAATTGGGTGGAAAAAACCCGAATATTATTTTTGCCGATTGCGATTACGAGGCGATGTTAGAAACAACGGTGCGGTCATCCTTTGCAAATCAAGGTCAGATTTGCCTCTGTGGCAGCCGCATTTTTGTCGAACAATCTATCTATGACAAATTTAAATCTGATTTTGTAGAAAAAGTAAAACAACTTAAGGTAGGTCATCCTTCTGATGCTTCAACAGATATAGGTGCCGTGGTGTCTAATTCGCATTTAGAAAAAGTAAAAGATTACATCAACATCGCAAAAGAGGAAGAGGGAATTGTACTTTGCGGCGGAGCCGAAGTCGTGGTTAAAGGCTATGAAAACGGCTACTATTTGCTACCCACCGTGATTGAGGTCGCAACGAACGATTGCCGCGTGAATAAAGAAGAAATTTTTGGACCTGTAGTCACGATAATGCCTTTTAACTCTGATGACAAGGTGTTACTCATGGCGAATGAAGTAAAATATGGCTTATCGGCTACCCTCTGGACCAACAATTTAAAACGCGGTATGCGGATGAGCAATGAACTTCAAGCAGGAATCATATGGGTAAACACTTGGATGCTACGCGATTTAAGAACACCTTTTGGAGGTGTAAAAGCTTCAGGTGTTGGCAGAGAAGGTGGTTTTGAAGCTTTGCGCTTTTTTACGGAAGCTAAGAATGTTTGTATTAAATATTAAACTAATTCCCACGAAAGTGGGAATCTCATAAATTATAACAAGATTAACCTTTAAAAGATTCCTGCCTTCGCAGGAAATATTATGGATTTAGAACTCAACAACAAATACGCATTAGTATGCGGAAGTACTGCAGGCATTGGAAAAGCAACCGCTATGGCTTTAGCTGAAGAGGGTGCGATTATTACTTTAATTGCAAGAAACGAAGACGAGCTAAAAGTGACTTTAGCTGAGTTACCGGAACATAGAAATCACGATTATATCGTTGCTGATTTTTCGAATCCTATGGAATTAAAAACAAAAGTTGAAGCTTATATTAAAGAGAATCACGGCTTTCATATATTGGTCAATAATACGGGTGGCCCAAAAGGGGGGCCAGTGTTTACTGCTGAAATTGAAGAATTCGAAAACGCCTTTACGCAGCACTTAAAGTGCAATCATGTATTGGCGCAAGCCATTGTGCCTTTTATGAAAACGCAGTATTATGGTAGAATTATTAATATCATTTCAACCTCAGTTAAACAGCCATTAGATGGCTTAGGTGTGAGTAATACTATTCGTGGTGCCGTAGCTAACTGGAGTAAGACCTTGGCTAACGAATTGGGTGAATTTGGGATAACAGTAAACAATGTTCTTCCTGGTGCGACAGGTACCGATCGTTTAGCTGAAATTATTAAAAATAAATCCTTTAAAACGGGTAAAACCGAAGATGAAGCTGCTAACGCCATGAAAAATGCCGTACCAGCAAAACGTTTTGCAAAACCTGAAGAATTAGCCGATGCCATTACCTTTTTAGCAAGCGCACGAGCTGGTTATATTAACGGCATTAACCTTCCTGTGGATGGGGGGCGCACAAAATCGTTATAAAATCTGGGGTTAACTCTTCCCAAAACGACTGACAAATTCGCGCGAATAATGTTATCTTTACCCTAAAGTTTAACAAATATTCTTAACCGCCCAGTTGAGAATTCCTTCACTATAGGAAGGCTAATACGGGCTTCTAACCATGAGCAAACTTGTAACACCCATAAATTTTAAGGCCTGGATTGAAGAAAATCGTCATTTATTGAAACCACCTGTCGGTAATAAGGTCGTTTGGAAAGATGGTGACTATATTGTAATGGTTGTTGGCGGACCTAATAGCCGAAAAGATTATCACTACAATGAAACCCCAGAATTTTTCTATCAAATTGAAGGAGATATGGTATTAAAAGTGATAGATGAGGGCAAACCTAAAGACATTCATATTAATGAAGGTGACATCTTTTTATTACCTCCAAAAGTACCGCATTCACCTCAGCGTGGTGCCAATACGGTAGGCTTGGTTATTGAATATCCTCGAGACAAAGGTGTAAAAGATGCTTTACTATGGTTCTGCGAAAACTGTACAACCAAATTATACGAAGAAGATTTTACCGTTGAAAATATAGAAACGGATATGCCTGTTATTTTCGATAAGTACTACGGTGATTTAGACAAACGCAGCTGCCCAAATTGTGGTGCCGTGATGGAGCCGCCTAAAAAGGTGCAAGTTGAGTAAAAAAGCCCCTTTTAATTTCCCCTAAGGGGAAAAACTAATAAATTATGACAAACAACGCTAAAAATTCTTCCCCTTCGGAGAAGCTGAATGAGGCTCGAAAACTAAGAATTAACGGTCACTCACACTTGCTTCCTTATCCTGAAGAAATTCCTGACTTTATGAGAGATAAAGGGATCTTTTGGGTTGATAAGGACAGAAAGTTTATGCTTCAAAAGGATTGGAACCGACCTATTACAGATTCGAGTTTTTTCTTAAAAGAAAAGTTGTCTTGGATGGAGCATTTCAAGATAGATCATGCTGTTGTTTTAAACTTATCCCAACTTTATGGTAACGGTTTGCGCTTAGAAGAAATGAAACAAGCGCTCCGTTTTCAGAATGATTTCAATGCTAGAATGCAACATGAAAATCCAAGCAAGTTTACCTGCGGTTTCGTAGTGCATCCTGGTTTTGTTAGAGGCGCTTGCTATGAAATAGAACGCTGCGTTGAAGAGTTGGGACTACAATTGTTGTGTTTACCTACCCACTATATGGATACCATTGGGACCTGGCGCTGCATCTTTGATGAAGAAAACGAACCTATCTTTGCTTTGGCAGATAAGTACAATCTCGCTGTTGAAATTCATCCTTATGACGGAGAAAAATTTATTAAACTCGAAAATACCTCATGGCGTTTTCATTTGATATGGATGCTTGCCCAATGTGCTGACGCTTACCACTTTTTAACCTTAAACGGCTATTACGAAACCTATAAAAACATGAGAGTTTGCTTTGCTCATGGAGGCCAATTAGCGCAAATTAATTTAGGACGACGCATTCAAGGTTTTGATGGTAGACCAGATTTGTTTGAAGGTAAAACACACCCAAGAAAAGCCGTTGGTCATAGAAATATATTCTTTGATACTTTGGTTCATGATACGGGTGGCCTTGGACTTCTCATAAAAAACCAAGGTTCTAAACAGGTTTTAATGGGTTTAGACGATCCTTATCCACTCGGAGAAATGGAAAGCATTAAGCAAAGTTCTTATCCAGGAAAAATTTTAGATTTAGCCATTGAACACGATATCATTTCACCAGAGGAACGCGATGCTATATGGGAAGATAACGTTATACAATGGTTATGTGGCGACGATAAAGTGGCCAAGCAAAAGCTCATCAATAGAATCATTTCCTAATGTATTTTTTGCCTGAAGATTTAGATCATTATGTCGTTGCACATTCTGAAAAGGAACCGGAGTTATTACAACGTTTAACACGAGAGACCTATCAGAAGATCCTTCAACCGATAATGCTTAGTGGCCCCTATCAAGGACGCGTATTAAGTATGCTCTCTAAATTGATTCGTCCTCATAATATTTTAGAATTAGGAACTTTTACGGGCTATTCAACATTATGCTTAGCTGAAGGTCTAACCCAAGACGGCGTATTGCACACCATAGATAACAATGAAGAACTTGTAGATTTTCAGCGTAAATATTTCGATGAATCCAAATACGGATCGCAAATCGTTCAGCATACTGGAAATGCTTTAGAGGTTATTCCAATATTAGATTTAGAGTTCGACATCATTTTTATTGATGCCGATAAACCTAACTACAGTAATTACTTTCACCTTGTTATAGATAAATTAAGCTCTGGAGGTATTATTTTATCAGACAACGTATTGTGGCACGGTAAAGTTGTAGAGCGCCTAAATAAAAAAGATGCGTCTACTAAAGCCATCTTAGAGTATAATATGCTTCTTAAAACCGACAAGCGTGTTGAAACCGTTGTTTTGCCAATTAGAGATGGACTTACTATAAGTAGAAAAAAATAGTTTACATTTTTCGTTTTACTGAACCTGTAAAATCTTCAAGATCGTCTTTTACTTTTTGAATTTCTTCTTTAATTTCTTTTGTAGCGTCAGAGTCTATAATATTACTTTCCTTAGCACTTTTTGTGACTTCTTGTTTGATATCGTTAGTAGCATCCTTGAGTTGGCGCATACCTTTACCCAAGCCTCGTGCTATTTCAGGAAGCTTATCAGCACCAAAAATCAATACTACTAAGAATAGTATAAAAATGATTTCGGTACCCCCGATAAATAATAATGTTGTTAACTGTATCACGATGCAAATATATAGTGAATTATGAATACTAACACTACGATATATTATAAAAAAAAGCCGACTCGTAGAAGTCGGCTTTTAGTTATGTCCTATTAGTTTTTTGCTTTATTTTTAAATTTGTCAAAATCACTTTCCTTAACCTCTCTAGGCCAGGCATTGTTTGAGGTATCCACATCTGCTGTTTCTAAATCTGGATCAAGTGTAATCGCAACGATTTCCTTTTCTGTAGCTACTGCTCTACTCACCTCTTTATCATTGTATCGCCATATTTGCACCGGAAAGGTTTCTCTTTCTTTAGAGCCATCTGCATAGGTGTATTCAACGATAATTGGCATAACCAATCCACCTGGTTTTTCATAAGTAATCTCATAAAAATATTTAGGAGCTTTCTTCATTGCTTTTTGCTGCTCTGGAGTAAAGTTGTCCATAACGTATTCTTTCACTGTAGGTAAATCAGCTATTGATGTACTTTCTTTTAAAGCTTCTTTATAGCCATCAGCACCTTCTTCTACAAAATACACTAAGCTATTTGGATCTACATTATAACGGTTCGCTAATGCTTCGCCTTCTTTATTTGGCTTGGCTGTAACTGCAAATTTCTTAACGGCTTTAATAC
This sequence comes from uncultured Flavobacteriaceae bacterium, assembly GCA_964388865.1. GTDB lineage: Bacteria > Bacteroidota > Bacteroidia > Flavobacteriales > Flavobacteriaceae > Winogradskyella. Next base: position 2,217 of record CAYMDB010000046.1, on the reverse strand, counting down.
CAATATCGGTATAATCTGTTGTATAAAACCAACCTCTCCAAAACCAATCTAAATCTATTGCCGAGGCATCCTCCATAGTTCTGAAAAAATCTTCTGGTGTTGGGTGTTTAAACATCCATCGGTTAGCATATTCTCTGAATGAATAATCGAATAGATCTTTACCCATTATAGTTTCTCTCAAAATATTGAGACCTGTTGCTGGTTTGCTATAGGCATTACTTCCAAATTGGTACGTATTCAAACCTTTGGTCATAATAGGTGCAATAAAATCTTGATTGCCTCCCATATATCTCACAATATTTTTTGCCGGTCCTCGTCGCGAAGGAAAGGTTTTATCGTTAGGTGATAAGGCATCAGGGTGCCACTTACCAAAATCTTGCTCAGCTACATATTGAACAAAGGTATTTAAACCTTCATCCATCCAAGTCCATTGACGCTCATCACTATTTACAATCATAGGAAAAAAGTTGTGTCCTACCTCATGGATGATAACACCTATCATTCCGTATTTAATTCTATCGGAGTAATTTCCATCTTTATCTGGACGCCCAAAATTGTAACAAATCATAGGATACTCCATACCCATTGGAGCGTGCACGGAAATGGCTTTATGATAAGGATAATCGAATGTCATACGCGAGTAGGATTTAAGGGTACTTGCAACGGTTTTAGTTGACCATTGTTCCCAAAGCGGATTACCCTCCTTCGAATATAAGGATACCGCCATAACATCTTTATCTCCTATTTTAACAGCCATCATATCCCATAAAAACTTTCTAGAAGTTGCAAAACCGAAGTCGCGCACCATCTGTGCAGAAAGTTTCCAAGTTTTTTTGCTTGAGCTTTTTGTCTTTTCTGTCTTTTCAGCTTCAGCTTGAGTGACGATCATTACAGGCTCATCATACGATTTTTGAGCTTGTTCGTAGCGTTTCATCATATCTTTAGTAAAAACCTCTTCTCTATTGACCAAGAAACCCGTTCCATCTAAAATATGATCTGCAGGAACAGTAATATTCACATCAAAATTTCCGAAGGGAAGTGCAAATTCGTCACGCCCCCAGAATTGAGAGTTCTGCCAGCCTTCCACATCATTGTAAACCGCCATACGAGGATAGAACTGCGCCATGACGTAAATTCTATTGTCATTTTCTTCAAAATATTCATATCCTGAACGTCCTCCATCTTTCACGTGATCGTTAATGTTGTACCACCACTTTATTTGAAATGAAAATTTATCACCAGATTTCATCGGACTTGGTAACTCAACACGCATCATAGTTCTGTTAATCATGTGCGGTAAGTCGTTTCCATTCGTATCTTTTACGTATTCTATATTAAAACCACCGTCAAAAGGTTCCTTTAAGAAAGATCCAACAGCACCAGAAGAGGAGGTCGCTGGCCCAATACCTGAAGTACCAATTAACGGAGTCTTAGAATCCTTGGCACGCATATTTTGGTCTAACTGAACCCATAGGTATTTTAGCTGATCTGGTGAATTATTGGTATAGGTTATCGTTTCTTGCCCATATAATTTAGCATTGTCATCGTCGAGCTCTATATCCATTTTATAGTCGGCTTGCTGTTGGTAATAAGCCGGTCCAGGAGCCCCCGAAGCAGTTCTAAACATATTTGGCGTTGAAAACTCATCGTACAACTGTTTGAACTTGTTCTGGTTAGTATGGCCAGGTTGGCGCTCTGGTTTTATTTCGTCTTGAGCAAAGACACTTCCTGAAACGAAAAGGAAAGCAAAAAAATAAGATTTAAAAATTTTCATAAGTTATGTTATGGTTAAAAAAATAAGTCGAATTTAACTATTTAAGGCGATTTTACCGACTTTTAAGGAAAGTTTAACATGCAGTTATCACGGTCTGGCAACAGCAAAAAACTTCTGTTTTTATTGAGGAGTTTTAAGCGGACTATATTTTGTTGATCAGGAAAAACATCAAACAATATTTTATTGGTTACGCTCAGCGATTTAATTTCTGAAATATTTTCAATTTCAAGATAGCAATACGTAATATCATCTTTGTATTCTTTTCCAATAAACTTAAAATTTACGGCTTTTCCGTTGACTTTAAATTTCAACTTATCCTCTAAATAGCGTTGCATATAACGCTCAATGAGTTGCGGCTTATTATCTGGTGCTAGTATTATACTTTCATCAAAACGTTCTCGTAGTAATTTTTCGAAATCATCGATAAAAATCTGACTTATAAT
>CAYMDB010000045.1:10934-12578 GCA_964388865.1 uncultured Flavobacteriaceae bacterium | reverse complement strand
ATTACAACAACAAGAGCCAAGATATTACCAATACCTTTGACGCTTTGAACGCCTCGCTCTTTTACCAAAAAGAAGACAGTCCTTGGGGTTTTGAAGTATCTGCAACCAATATCCTTGATGTAAAGTTTAAACAACAAAATGCATTTAATGCTTTTGTCATTAGCGATAGCAGAACGTTTATTTTACCTCGGATTGTAATGTTTAAGTTGAGTTATAAACTATAGATTGTAAAATTCAACAAAGAACAGCTCACTAGAATATACTCAATCCTCGTTAACCATCTCTTCAACATCAAATGGTTTTCCTAAATAGACCAATTTGTAATTTTCTCCAATAGAATCTATAGCGGTATTGTAAGAGGTGATGATATGAAGTTCTGCTTTATCGTCTTTAAGAAACAACGGAATCATGTCGTCATCCTTACTAGTAATTTCAATAAGACTGGCATAATGGGCTTTGTCAACAATGCTTATTTCTTGAATTGATGGAAAAGTTCGTGTGACTTCTATGAGCTTGTTATAATCGTCCGTGTGAGAAAATAATCCTTCTTGCGGGTTGTCTTGTGGGTTCATCATTTCTGAATTTGTCACTAGTCTATAGGAACCATTTTCGCCAAATTCGGCTCCAAACTTCTTAATAGCATATTTATTAATATCTGAATTGCCTGTCATGGCTAATAAAAATCCAATATCATTAAGTTCTATATTATCTGAAAGTGTATCAGAATAAATATTAGTATCAAAAGCCTCTAAACCTAATTCTTTAGCCTTTTCTATATTGCTTTGGTTGCTATCAATAAGCACCACGTGTCTTCCGTTAAGTTTAAGGTAATGCCCAAGTAATCGCGACACTTTAGAGGCGCCAACTATTAATATGCCGTTAGATTTGGTTAAAAACACTCCTACCAATCGCGCAAATAATCGGGCTGTAGTAGCGTTTAACAATACGGTTCCCAGAACTATCATAAATACCAAAGGCGTAATATATTCAGCCCCTTCAACTCCTTGTTTTAACAATTTGCTTCCAAATAAAGAGGCTATACCTGCTGCAACAATACCGCGTGGCCCAACCCAACTGATAAACAGTTTTTCATTAAAATTGAGTCGGGACCCGAAGGTACTTACAAATACGGCTAATGGTCTTAGAATGAAAACCACAATACCAAAAAGTGCGACGGTTTTCCAGGTGTAAAGCAAATACAAATCTTCAATATTAATATTTGCGGCTAATAGTATAAACAGAATGGAAATGAGCAAAACACTCAAGGACTCCTTAAAATAGAGCAGTTCTTTTAAATTTTCTAGCTTGCTGTTACCAAGAACCATTCCCATGACCACAACAGCGAGTAAACCAGACTCGTGTGCAAACAACTCTGACTCTACAAATACTAATAGTACTGCAGATAAGGACACCACATTTAAGAGGTAATGCGGAATCATGTTTTTATTAATTGCAAAGGCCAAAGCATGCGCGAAAGTAAACCCGAATGTTGTACCGAATAATACAATTTTACCAAACTCAATAAGGGCCGTTTTTGTAAAACCACTATCGCCACCAACGCTTATAAATTCAAACACCAAAACGGCAACCAATGCACCGATGGGATCAATGAGAATACCTTCCCATTTTAAGACTGTGGACACA
>CAYMDB010000045.1:0-10924 GCA_964388865.1 uncultured Flavobacteriaceae bacterium | reverse complement strand
AATAAAAAGGATAAATCCCAGCTTAATTCAAAAATAAAATGCGCTAAAATACCCGCACCAAAAAAGGTAATAGCAGCTCCTACGGTGATGAGCTTAGTGATTACCGGACCAACGTGTTTTACCTCGGCTCGTTTTAGCGTCAAACCTCCTTCAAAAAGAACGATGCTAATAGCTAAAGAAACAAAATTATACAGACTCTCGCCGGGAAAAAGACCTTTTTCACCATTCCAAATAGGCTCAATCCACTTGGTTCCGTCTTCGCTTAAATATTCTGCAGCAATAGGCCCCACAAGTAGGCCAATTAATATTAATGGTAAGATTGCTGGAATTTTAAACTTCCACGCCACCCACTGCGCCAAGATGCCCAAAATAATGATTCCTGCTAATTCTATCATCGCTCTACTTTTTGTGTGAAAATACTAAATAAATACAATTTTGGTGTGCCCTTTGCGTTTTTATAGCTTTTTTGATTTTAACAAGCTGCTTTTGGCGAATGTTAACTTTTTCAGACCTGGAAAAACTAAGTATTGTCATCTTGATGATCCACTTTATAATACAGCTTTTTTAAGCTTTTTTTGAGTAACATAAAACGATAAACGCCGATTACAAAGAATAGCACACTAAACAATAATGCCGTATATGCCAAATATTTAAAATTTGGAAAAGAGGTGAGTTGAAAAAAACCAATACTTCCCAACAACAAATACAATGAAGATCTTACGTAAGACAAAAGTGTCCGTTCATTTGCCAATCGTGTGCGCTCAATAGCTAAATAATCTCTTAGAATTATCTTTTCGTCGGGCTCAAAATCGCGACCAAATTTTAACAGTTTCATTTTTTTTAAACTTAAATTTGGCTTTCTCATAATATCTCTAAAATTGAATTTAAACCCATTGTGGCTAAATGTAATTATTATTTTTAAGAATTCTTAATAAGGTTTCTAACCTTATTTTGTTAAATATCCTCTAATTAATGGTCCTTAACTCGCTTTAATGTTAATGCTTTTATTAATTTGCGAGACTTAGAAAAATTTTACTCCATGCAATTATACCCTATTAATTCCGGAAATTTTAAACTCGATGGTGGTGCTATGTTCGGAGTTGTGCCAAAGTCCTTGTGGCAGCGCACAAATCCGGCAGACCAAAACAATATGATAGATATTGCCACACGCTGTTTGTTAATTGAAGATGGTAATCAGCTTATTCTAATTGACACCGGAATGGGCAACAAGCAAAGTGATAAATTTTTTGGTTATTATTTCCTGTGGGGAGATGATTCTTTAGATAAATCGCTTGCCTCACATGGTTTTCACAGAGACGATATTACCGATGTGTTTTTAACACACCTTCATTTTGATCATTGTGGAGGAAGCATTCAATGGAATAAAGACCGAACTGGCTACGAACCTGCATTTAAAAATGCCAAATTTTGGAGTAATAAAGACCACTGGAAATGGGCAACACAACCCAACCGAAGAGAGGTGGCTTCGTTTTTAAAAGAAAATATTTTGCCCATGGAAACCTCAGGGCGCTTAAATTTTACCGCCGTACCTGATGGTGCGATTTCAAAAAATTCAGAATTAGGGTTCGATATCTTTTTTGCCAATGGCCATACCGACAAACAAATGATTCCCATGATACACTTCAAAGGAAAAACCATTTGTTTTGTAGCAGACCTACTGCCAACAGCTGGTCACTTACCTTTACCTTTTGTAATGGGTTACGATACCAGACCACTTCTAAGCCTCGACGAAAAAGAATTATTTCTAAATTTGGCCGCCGAGCATAACTATTACTTATTCTTAGAACACGATGCTCACAACGAAATCATTACCGTTAAACACACCGAAAAGGGAGTGCGACTAGATGAAACTTTTACCTGTAACACCGTATTTAATTAAACAACAAAACCTAATATATTTAAACGCATGAAATTTAATTTTAAACCCATCTTATACTTAAGTTTAGCCGCAACACTAATGGTGGCTTGTGGTTCAACATCTGGTATTATTTCTACACCCATAGAAAATATTGATACCGCACCATTAAAGGTGACTGATTTAACAGAGGCTGAAAAAAACAATTGGGGACACCTCGATCTTGTAAAAGACACTATTCCGGGAATGTCTGTAAACAAAGCCTATGAAGAGATTATTAAAAATAAAAAAGGAACAAAGGTTCTTGTCGCTGTTATTGATTTTGGTATTGACATTGACCATGAAGATTTAGATGGCGTCATCTGGACCAATAAAGACGAAATACCAAATAACGGAAAAGACGATGATAACAATGGTTATGTAGATGACATCCACGGCTGGAATTTCTTAGGTGATGCCTATGACGAGCAATTAGAGTACGTGCGCATTCTAGCAAGCGGAGACACCTCTAATCCACGTTATAATGAAGCGAAAACCTTATATGATTCTGAATATCAGACATGGTTAGGACGTAAAACTCAATACGATCAAATTGCACAAGTGATTAAAAATGCCGACGAAACTTTGGCGAAGCATCTAAAGAAAAAAGATTACACCATTGAAGAGGTCAATGCTATAGACACCAAAGACGAAAGTTTACTACAAGCGATTCAAATCGCTAAAAATGTAAATACCAATGGAGCTACACTAACGGAGGCTATTGAAGAAATAAATAATGGTTTAACACAAATAAATGAGCGTTTAAACTTTAATTTGAACAAAGACTTTTCGGGAAGAACAACAGGAGACGACGTTAATGATCTTTCCGATAAAGGTTATGGAAACGGTAATGTGAAGCCAGTAAAAAAATCTGAAGCGCATGGCACACACGTTGCTGGTATTATCGCTGCAGAACGCAACAATGGTAAAGGAGTAAACGGAGTAGCAAATAATGTAGAAATTATGGCCGTTAGAACCGTCCCTAATGGAGATGAATACGATAAAGATGTGGCTTTAGCCATAAGATATGCTGTAGATAACGGTGCCAAAGTAATTAATGGAAGTTTTGGTAAATCATTTTCGCCACATGCAGATTGGGTACGCGATGCTATAAAATACGCTTCAGAAAATGACGTAGTATTTGTACATGCCGCAGGAAACGACAGTAAAGATGTAGATGTTGAACCTAATTTCCCTGATGACAATGTCAAATTTGTTGAAATCTCAAATACTTATATTAGAGTAGGCGCTTTAACTTCTAAATACGGGTCTAATATGGTCTCTAGTTTTTCAAATTACGGCAAAAATAATGTGGATGTATTTGCACCAGGATCGGCCATATACTCTACAGTTCCAGAAAATGAATACAAACATAATAGTGGTACCTCTATGGCAGCACCAGCAGTAGCAGGAGTAGCGGCCTTAATCCGCTCTTACTACCCAAAATTAACAGCGGCTCAGGTGAAACAAGTTATTTTAGATTCAGGTTTACCATTATCTACAAAAGTGGTTGTTGGCGGAGATGTTTCAAACGTTAAGCCCTTTGCAGAATTGTCTAAATCTGGTAAAATTGTCAATGCTTATAATGCCTTAATCATGGCTTCAAAATTATAATATTAATGAAAAATATTTTTTTAAGTCTTTCTGTTGTGGCCTGCATATTCTCTTGCAGCACAACAGAAAAACCCATTCGAAATACTGAAACAACAGCAACCGAAAACAGCGGCTATTGGCAACAACACGTTAATTACACCATGGATATAGACATGGATGTTAACAGTTTTCAATACCAAGGAAAACAGAGCCTAGTTTATACAAACAATTCTCCAGACGTTTTAAAACGTGTGTATTATCATTTGTATTTAAACGCTTTTCAACCCGGCAGTGAAATGGATGTGCGCTCGCGAACAATTGAAGATCCCGATCCTAGAGTTGGTAGTCGCATTAGTAAACTTCAACCTAATGAAATAGGGTATATTAAAGTAAATTCCCTAAAGCAAAACGGAACTTCATTAAGTTATGAAACCGTTGGAACAGTTCTAGAAGTTAAACTAGCACAGCCCATAAAACCTGGTGAAAAGGTAACTTTTGACATGCTTTTTGAGGCGCAAGTTCCTAAACAAATTAGACGTTCTGGTAGAAATAATGCAGAGGGTGTTGCGCTCTCTATGACGCAGTGGTATCCTAAGCTTGCCGAGTATGATTTTGAAGGTTGGCATGCAGACCCGTACATTGCAAGAGAATTTCACGGGGTTTGGGGAGACTTTGATGTTACATTAACACTAGACAAAACCTATGTTGTTGGTGGAACAGGTTATTTACAGAGCGAACCTGTTATTGCTGGCAACAAAAAAACACATCATTTTAAAGCACCCAAAGTACACGACTTTGCCTGGGCTGCAGATCCAGACTTTATTCATGATACCTATCAGATACCAGACGGCCCTATTTTAAATTTCTATTATAAAAAAACCTTAGACCAGACCTATTTAGAGCATTGGAAGAACCTTCAGCCTAAAACCGCTGAATTAATGCAATTTTATAGTGAACATGTAGGTAAATATCCTTACAATCAGTATTCTGTAATTCAGGGAGGAGACGGTGGTATGGAATATGCCATGTCTACACTTATTACGGGACAGCGCAGTTTTGGAAGCTTATTAGGTGTTACGGCTCACGAAATGGCACACACATGGTTTCAATTTTTACTAGCAACCAATGAGACTAAACACGAATGGATGGATGAAGGTTTTACAAGTTACATTTCGGCTTTAGCTATGAATCATCTTTCTGAAAACCCATCAGAAAATCCACTTAGCAGATCTTACAACGGCTATATTGCTTTAGCGAATTCTGGTATTGAACAACCCTTAACAACACATGCAGACCGCTATGCTTATAACCGAGCTTACGGTACATCTGCTTACAGTAAAGGCGCTGTATTTATGGCGCAATTGGGCTATATTATTGGTGAAGACAACTTAAAGAAAACCATAAAAAAGTACTTTGATGATTTTTCATTTAAGCATCCTAAACCCTTAGATATTGTTCGCACTGCAGAACGTATTACAGATTTTGAATTAGACTGGTATTTAATAGATTTTGCAAAGACTACCAATACCATAGATTACGCTGTTAAATCTGTTGAAGCAAACACGGTTACTTTAGAACGCATTGGGTTAATGTCAATGCCACTAGACCTCACTGTAAGCTATACTGATGGATCTACTGAAAATTTTTATATTCCATTACAAATGATGCGAGGTGAAAAACCAACCTCAGCAACGATTATAAACGATTGGGCTTGGGCTATGCCAACTTATACTTTTGAAACGTCTAAAGCCGTAAAATCAATTGAAATTGATGCTTCAAAACTAATGGCCGATGTGAATAGAGAAAATAATACTTGGAATATGGAATAAATATTTTTGCTTTTAGACATAGTGAATTTACATATGATTCGAAATGAATAATCTGCTATTCCACTTAACAGGAGTAAATGATTTTCTTCCACCCTTCAAGGCGTGGGGCAAAAGAAGAAAATAAATTCAATTTAATATGCATAAAAGCGGACAATTGAAAAATTAAGAAGAAAGTCGCATTTAAATTTTAATTGCGCCTTTCTTTTTTAAGGATACCAAGAGGTCTTTTTATATGAGGTCTTTTTAGCCACGCGTTCTCTGTTGTACAACAAAAGTTGCGTTTCACTGAGTTGTTTATTTCTATACCCTAACAAGTGAAAAATAGACTTAGTTAAAAAACGAGCCACCGATAAATTAGCTTTTAAAACACCATTTGGTTTGTCGTACCACGAAATCCCAGGAAGCCAAGTTAACAACACATCTGCCTGAACTCCTCTAAGTAATTCTGAAAGTTTTAAAAAGACCTTTGGAATTTTTTTAATAATAAAAAATCCATCTTCACCCGCATTTTGATATAAAGGCATAAAAAGTTTCGCGTTGTAATTAGAAACAATTTCAAGATCATTAGAAATTGCTAATGGAGTTCCTTTTTTTATATCCTGAAAGCTCTTAAAGCCTTTGAGCATTTTAAAATTCTCATGTGCTTCGATGTGATATTTATAGACCACTTCAAAAGTTGAATAACTATTTTTTGCTGCCCCTTTTAATTCGGCTTCATACTGCTTTAAAATTTGCTCTGAAGTTTCAACGAGATTTCCCGTGTGATGCAAAGCTAAATAGATAAATGCTTCACAGTTTTTAATCGCTTCTTGGTCGGTGTGTTGTCCGGCTTCAAAACCTAAAGACACATAACCAAGTTTATTGAGATAGCTCAACAACGGTCCCTCTAAGTATTCTTCGATACCTAAAACAACAGGTACCGGAAAACAATGGGAAAACTTTCTGTTAATAAGCGCGTCATTAATGGTGATAAACGGTAAGGTTTTACTCGAAGTTGTATGCAGGTCTATAAAATAAATAGGACCCTCTTTATGATTTGCAAACAGCTCAGTAATAAAACTCAGTAATTCTTGCTGTTCCTCTTGTTCTGGCGTCTTTGTCTTATTGCGTTTTAAGTCTTCAAATTGGGGAATGGTCCACATCCTATTTAAGTCTGAATACAAAAAACGTTTCGTCTGTTTAAGCGCTTTTATATTCCCTAAAACCCCAAATACTTCACCTTTAAAATCAGAAGTAGTGTGTTGATTAAAAAACCGATTTAGAGCATGCACTCCAGCCTTTTCGTTACCGTGAATACCAGCAAAAAATACGATAACCGAACCGGAATGTTCACTTTTTATATGAATAAAAATTCGTTTATCTTCTGTTCTTTTTTTTGAAGTTGTGCTGTTTTCTAAGGTAGGCATTTAGAGGTCTTTTGTAGTTATTATGCCTAATAATTCATTGTTTCTAACAACAGGCAGGCAATTAAATTGTTTTGATATCATAAGTTTTTTAGCGTCTTCTAAAGGAGCTTCTTGAGAGATGGTAATCACATTTTTTGTCATGACATCCTTTATTTTTTTTGAAAGGTCCTTATTTTCAATTTTCATAAGGTCGGTCCATGAGAGAAGCCCTGTCAATTCTTTCTTTTTGTTAATTATAGGAACGTGATTGATGTTATTCCATTTCATAATATGAGCCACAAGTTCGAGACTATCAGACTCATCTACAAGTAAAATCTTTGTATTCATGTTATGTTTCACAATACGATCTTTATAATCCAGTAAATGACTGTTTATTTGAAAGTTTGGCCATTGGTCTACCGTTTTATCACTTAATTGGTACTTGTGCATAAGAGCGGTGATTTGTTGTAAAGCTTCAAAATTAGTATTGGTTTTTTGTAGTTGTCTAAAGTTATTTACCATCCATTCAGAACCATTAATTTTAGAAACGCGCTGCTCAATAATACTGAGATATTTTGAAATATCACGCGCTGCTATATTGAGCTGTTGTAAACCTTCTGTGGCTATTGGTAAGAGTTCGTTTAGAATTAATTCTTTTGGTGTTACACGTTTATCAAACCACTTAAACTGTGTTTGCATTCCATTGCGAGCCGCCTTAAAGAAATTGTCCTTAACATCTTTAAAATCCATTTTTTCATGGATATTTCTATAGGTTTCATTGGTATTTACCATTAAACCCACCCAAAACATCATATTAGCAATTTCATCGGCAACGGTTGGTCCAGCGGGCACGTATCTGCATTCAATTCTAAGGTGGGGTTTGCCATCTCCCACCCCATAACAGACTCTATTCCATTTGTAAACGGTACCATTGTGTAATTGTAAGGCTTTAAGTTTTGGTATGGCTCCATTTTCTAAGCGCTCTAAACTATCATCGTGATCATCAGATGTAAGCAGACTTCTAAATTTAGAAATATGATCTTTAAATATTGAAGTTACCGTTCCGGTTTGCCAGGTCTCACCAAAACTTACACGAGATAATTTTTCATTAAAAATAAAGGTATTGGTTCTCGTATCTATACTTTGCGTAAATAAGGCAATTCTAGTTTCAGACCACAATTCTCTTCCAAATAATATTGGAGAATTCACACAACAGCTTAAAACAGGACCGGCAATAGCTTGTGCCCAATTGTAGCGCTCTACAAATTCGTTTGGTGCAATTTGTAAATGCATTTGAAAGCTGGTATTACAGGCCTCTAACATTACCGATTTATGATGCAGATTAAGCTCATCAACGCCTTTAATATGAATATTAAAACTCTGGCGTCTCGAGGATTTAAGCGCATCATTCAATACGAAATAGCGTGGCTTCTCGGTCATATAATCCTCTGAAATATGCTTTAAACGAAGTGTGGGTAAAATCCCTGTTAAAACAATTTTAGTATCTTTTGAAGCGGCAACAATTACGGCCTTTTGCACTGCATTTTCTAATTGATGATGTAAATTAGAAAAACATGTATTTGCTAAAATTAGGGGATCTGAATTAATTTCAATATTATACTTACCAATCTCTGTGGTAAAATGCTCATCATTTATCGCGTTGAGGATTTCTATGCTGTTATTATTAGGAAAATAATCTTTGTCGGTAAGAAACAACTCTTGTTCGGCACCGATTCTTATAGGTGTTTCTTCTATTAAATCGTTTTTTAACATGAGGTCTAGGGCTTCTAAATCTTTTACAAGATGGTGAACATATAATGCCCTATCTTTGGGTTTTACTAAGTGTTTTACGTCTAATTGTCCCATTATAATGACTTTTATTATTTTGACAAGCTGTAATTTACTTACTTGTAAGCTTTTAAACTATGATAAATGTCATAGCTAAATATTAGCTATCATTACCAAGAATTAAACACATGAAAACTTTCAAATACAGTAAAAAAGATAAACTAAAAAGTAAAAACCTCATTGAGCAGCTTTTTAATGAGGGAAAAGCTGTTACGTTATATCCGCTGCGTTTAGTTTACCTTAGAACTGAATTTGAAGATAATAGTTCTTTAAAAACAGGGGTTTCGGTAAGTAAGCGTTTACATAAAACAGCCGTGGCAAGAAATAGAATAAAACGGTTACTTAGAGAAGCTTACAGACTCAATAAACCGCTTTATTTTAACAATAGTTCAGTAACTTATGCGTTTATGATTTTATATCTTAGCAAGGATGGAACAACTTTTGATAAATTAAATATCGCTACAAAACAGTTATTTCAAAAATTTATTGATAAAACGTCTAAAGACTAATATTCAAACATGAAAAAACGACTTCAAAAAAAATTCATACTTCCGGTGTTAGCAGTGCTCATTTTTTTTAGCACCACAGCTTTTAAAAATGATTTCTTTGAAATTGCAAAACAAATCGAAATCTTTACCACTTTATTTAAGGAAATCAACATGAATTATGTTGATGACACCAATCCTGCGAATCTCATGGATACGGCCATCAAAAGCATGTTAGACGATTTAGATCCCTACACCCAATTTTACAACGAACAAGATGTAGAGGCCGCAAGAATTAACAACGCAGGCGATTATACTGGTATTGGTGCTAAAATTCTAACGCTAAAAAACAGATTAGTCGTTGTGGAACCTTATAAAAATTATGCAGCAGATAAAGCTGGTTTAAAAGCAGGTGACGAAATTATAAAAGTAGATCAAATCGCTGTCGCTGATTTTAAAGAGGACGCCGCTAATTTATTACAAGGTGCCGCTGGTACCGAAGTTAATATTACTTACGAGAGACAAGGGCAAACTAATACGGTAAAAATCATTAGAGAATCTTTAGAAATTAAAGCAGTGCCCTTTTATGCCATGGTCGATGAAAAAACAGGTTACATCGTCTTAAGAAAATTTAATAATAAAGCCTCTTCCGAAACTATAAGCGCTCTGAGAGCTTTAAAAAATCAAGGTGCCACACAATTAATTTTAGATCTAAGAGGTAATCCTGGTGGCTTATTAAATGAAGCCGTTAACGTCACAAATATTTTTGTACCTCAAAACCAATTAGTAGTCACCACGAAGTCTAAAGTAAAAAAATACAACAAAACGTATTACACGCAGCACGAACCTATAGATACTCAAATACCTCTAGTGGTTTTAGTAGATGGTAAAAGTGCCTCAGCTAGCGAAATTGTTTCCGGTGCGCTTCAAGATATGGACAGGGCTGTTGTTGTTGGCACTCGCAGTTTTGGTAAAGGTTTAGTACAACGACCAAAATCTTTAACCTATGGCACTCAAATGAAAATTACAATTTCAAGATACTACACTCCTTCAGGTCGTTGTATTCAGGCTCTCGATTACTGGCACCGGGATAAAAACGGAAAGGCCACAAGAACAACAGAAGAAAATTATAATGCTTTTAAAACCAGAAATGGTCGTGATGTATTTGATGGAGGTGGTATAGAACCCGATATTGAAGTAGAATTTGCGAAACAAACCCCTATTACAAAGGCTATTTTAGGTGAAAATTTAGTATTTAATTTTGCAACAGATTATTATTACAATAATAGCGTAGACCAATTAAAAAGCTTTGAACTCTCTGATGCGGATTTTAAACACTTTAAAAACTACATCAAAACCAATGATTTTAGTTTTGAAACAAAAACAGAAAAAGCCTTAAATACCGCTATTTTAACAGCAAAAGAAGAAGGGCTAGATGCGGTGATAAATTCTGAATATGAGAATGTAACAAAGGCATTACAAACCTATAAGTCTAATGCTATCGAAGGCAATAAAACTCAATTAAAATCGTTAATTACAGATGAAATTATAAAACGTTATTTTTACAGTGAAGGCTTATACACCTATTATACATCTAACAATTTAGAAATAAAAAAAGCGCAAAGCGTGCTCAATAATCCAAAGCAATATGCAAGTATTTTGAGATAGAAGTAATTTTTCTTTATATTTAGCATTAAAAATGCTTCATTATCATATAAAATTTCAAGTCAAATCGTTCTAAGCATGCTTAAATATAACCCTAAAATTCACCCAAAATATAAACATTTGTACGTGATTATTTAAAATAATTCAAAAACAACACATGAAGTCCCTAATTGTTTTTTTTTGTCTTGCTTTCCAACTCGTTTT
>CAYMDB010000044.1:0-12720 GCA_964388865.1 uncultured Flavobacteriaceae bacterium | reverse complement strand
TCTGCAAAGTCTATTTTAACTCCGTCGATGGTAGTTAATTTTTCTTGAGCAAATTTAGTTTCTATAGCTTTTAAAATACCATCCACATCCAATCCTGGCGTTAATTGTATCTTCTTCTTGCTCATAAAATAATTAGGATAACTCGCTCTAAGCGCACTCACTTTCATTTTCTTTTCAGCCAGTAAACTTAAAAATAAAGCAACACCAACGAGTGCATCACGGCCGTAGTGTAGTTCAGGATAAATAATACCGCCATTGCCTTCTCCTCCAATGACCGTTGTATTTTTTTTCATTAAGTCTACCACATTCACTTCGCCAACAGCACTAGCTTCATAGCTTCCACCATGCTTTTCCGTTACATCGCGCAAGGCTCTAGTAGAACTCATATTACTTACGGTATTTCCTGGAATTTTACTCAATACATAATCTGCGCAGGCTACAAGAGTATATTCTTCACCAAACATGTCGCCGTTTTCATCCATAAAAGCCAAACGATCTACATCCGGATCTACAACAATTCCAAAATCGGCATGCTCCTTTACCACCATTTTCGCCAAGTCTCCTAGATGTTCTTTTAAAGGCTCTGGGTTATGTGGAAAATGCCCTGTCGGATCGCAGTACAATTTCACTGCTTCTACTCCTAGGCGTTCTAGAAGTAATGGGATAGCAATGCCTCCTGTTGAATTCACACCATCAACAACCACTTTAAAATTCGCGTCTTCAATAGCCTTTTTATTCACAAGTGCTAAATCTAAAACTTCATCAATATGAATATCGATATAGGCATCATTAATAGTAATTTTTCCTAAGTCGTCTACCTCGGCAAAAATCATCTCGTTAGATTCGGCCAATTCTAAAATCTTCTGCCCTTCTACTCCATTTAAAAATTCACCTTTATTATTCAAAAGCTTTAAAGCGTTCCATTGTTTTGGGTTATGACTTGCTGTTAAAATTATACCACCATCGGCATATTCTAAAGGCACTGCAATTTCAACAGTTGGTGTAGTACTCAGACCTAAATCAATCACATGGATACCCATTCCAACTAAAGTATTCATTACCAAATTCTGAATCATTTCACCAGAAATTCGGGCATCACGTCCAACAACAACTCTATAATTCTCTTTTTGGCGTTGTTGTTTTAACCAAGTGCCGTATGCAGCCGCAAATTTTACCGTATCAATCGGTGTTAAATTTTCGGCAACAGGTCCTCCTATGGTTCCTCTTATTCCTGAAATTGATTTTATTAAAGTCATGTGTTTCACTTTTTAACAAATATACTATCTTAATACCGTTTTATGGCTACGAATTTGTAAATTCGGACTATGAATTTCTTGGCACATATTTTCCTTTCAAGTGATAATGAGCTCTTAACAATAGGCAATTTTGCTGGTGATGCTGTTAAAGGAAAAGATTACACACGCTTTCCTGTAGCCATGCAAGCCGGTATTCAACTCCATCGCGAAATTGACACCTACACAGACGCCCATCCTGTTGTAAGACAAAGCACTAAACGCCTCCATAAAAACTACAGTCATTACAGTGGGATCATCGTGGATATTTATTACGACCATTTTCTGGCTAAGAATTGGGACAAATATACAGACATCCCGTTAAGCGTTTTTGTCGATGACTTTTACCGCAGTTTAAACAAGCATTTTGATCTGCTTCCAGAACGCATCAAGGTACTAACACCATTAATGATTAAAGAAAATTGGCTATTGAGTTATACTACTATTGAAGGCATTCAAAAGGTATTAAATGGCATGAACAGAAGAACTAAAGGGCTTTCTAAAATGAATAATGCCACTGTTGAATTGCAAGACCATTACACAGCTTTTGAAGACGATTTTACACTGTTTTTTAAAGATCTTATCATTTTTAGCACGAAAAGACGCTTGGAAATTGAAAAAGAATTGAAAATTTAAATGTTAAAACATTTATCTGATATTCATAACTTTACACTGAAAATCCATTTAAACGCCTTGTAGATTCGGTAATAATTACACCAGAATTAAGTGCTTCAACTTTCGTTTTAACATTGTTTTATGCCTTCCACAAACTCTTAATCGTATATTTAGAGTCGACCAAATCTTCAATTAATTTACGAGTCAAATCTTCAAAACCAACTAAACAATGAAACATTTTATTGTCGCATCCGCATTTTTATGCGCGCTATTTAGCTTTTCGCAAGGCACACAATTATTAAGACAACCCACATTACATGGCGACGAGGTCGTCTTTGTTTATGCCAATGATTTATGGAAAGCCTCTGTAAATGGCGGTACTGCCATACGATTAACTAGCGATGATGGTTACGAATCGAATCCGCATTTTTCAAATGACGGCAAACACATTGCTTTTACCGCGCAATACGATGGCAATATTGATGTCTTTGTGATGCCTTCTGAAGGAGGAGAACCGCAACGACTTACCTATCATCCTGAAGGAGATTATGTACAAGGCTGGACCCCAGATGGAAAAGTATTATTCCGCTCTAGCAGAGAAAGTCAACCCACCATGACCAGTAAATTCTTTACGGTGTCTAAGGATGGAGGTTTACCAGAAGCTCTAGATATTCTAAGAGCAGCTTATGGAGAATTATCTGAAGACGGTACCCATTTAGCCTACACACCAATTACAGGTTGGGATGAGGAATGGAGGAATTATCGCGGCGGACAAGCCATGCCAATTTGGGTGGTTAATATGAAGACCAAAGAACTTATAAGAACCTCTCAACCCACCAAAGAACGTCATCTCGACCCGGTGTGGTTAAAGGGTTTGGTTTACTTTATGTCGGAACGCGATTATACCATGAACATTTGGTCTTTTAATCCAACGACTAAAGAAGAAAAACAGATCACCTTTCATAAGAAATTTGATGTAAAAAGTCTCGATGCCAGTAAAGACAAAATAATTTACGAGCAAGGTGGCTATCTGCATGTTTATAATCCAAGTTCTGCTGAAACCAAACAATTAAACATTGAGGTGAAGGCCGACTTAACTTTTTACAGAACAAAATGGGAAGATGTATCTGCAAATGATTTAAACAACCCGAATGTATCTCCAACTGGTAAACGCGCTATTTTTGAACATCGAGGGGAAATCTTTACCGTTCCGAAGGAAAACGGCACTTGGAAAAACATCACAAACTCACCAGGCGTTGCCGACCGCAGTCCGATTTGGTCTCCTAAAGGAGATAAAATTGCTTGGTTTTCTGATAAAGGAGGTGAATATCAATTGATGCTTGCCGATCAAAACGGGCAAAATGTTGAAGCAATTAAATTACCTAATCCTACATTTTATTTTCAACCCGACTGGTCTCCAGATGGTAAACACATAGCCTATACAGATACCCATTACAATATTTGGATTCTTAACCTAGAGTCCAAAAAAACAGACATCGTAGCCACAGATCGCTATGCGCATCCCAATCGTGCGATGAATCCGGTTTGGTCGCCAGATAGCAAGTGGATTGCCTTTTCTAAACAACAAGAAAGTCATTTTAAAGCCATCTATGCCTACAATATTGATACTAAAAAAACCATTCAACTTACAGACCCTATTGCCGACGCAATTTCACCAGTTTGGGATGCATCAGGTAAATACCTTTATACGTTGGCAAGTACTAATTACGGCTTACAATCGGGCTGGTTAGATATGAGTTCTTATGATCCTGGAGCGAACATCACGCGAAGTCTTTATGCTATCGTTTTAAATTCAAAAGACGAGGCGCCTAATCTTCCAAAAAATGATATGGAGGACGCTGATAAAAAGAAGGATGAGGATAAAAAAGAGGATAAAAAGAAAGACCCTAAAGTAGATAAAAAGGAAGCTCCCGAAGCGACGGTGACCATAGATGAAAATGGAATTTATGATAGAGCTGTGGCTTTAAAATTACCTGCTAGAAATTATGTTTCACTTTTAAAAGCACCAAAACATAAGGTTTTTGTGGCGGAGGCTATTCCAAATGAAACTGGATTTAAACTTCATACCTTTGATGTTGAAAAGGATAAAGCCGAAGACTACACGGATGGAGTATCTCAGATGGTGGCTTCAGAGGATAGGAATTCAATCTTACTTTTTCAAAAAGGCAGCTGGATTTTAACTTCAACAACAGCTCCGCCAAAAGCAGGAAAGGATCATTTAAAAATTGATCTTAAGGTTCGAATAGATCCTAAGGCCGAAGCGCATCAAATCTTTAAAGAAGGATGGCGTTATATGCGCGATTTCTTATACGTTGATAATGTACATGGTGCCCCTTGGGATGAGGTTTACAAATGGTACTCTCCTTGGATTGACCATGTGCGCCATAGAACCGACTTAAATTATGTTGTAGATATTATGAGTGGTGAAGTTTCCATAGGGCATTCTTATGTGTCTGGTGGCGATTTCCCTGATGTGGATCGCGTGCCAGTAGGACTACTAGGTTGCGATTTGGAGCTTGTTGATGGCAACTTTAAAATATCAAAAATTTACAACGGTGAACGCTGGAATCCTGGATTGGATGCTCCCCTAGCCCAACCCGGAATTAATGTAAATGTTGGAGATTATATTCTAGCAATTAATGGTAAGACGCTTTCTTCAGGAATCAATCCGTACAGTCTTCTAGAGCAAACCGCTGGCAGAGAAATCAATTTAACGGTAAACTCAAAACCGTCAATGACCGATGCCAAAACGGTTTTAGTAAAACCCGTGAGCAACGAGCGCGGTTTAAGAGCTGTTGATTGGGTTGAAGGAAACCGCAGAAAAGTTGATAAAATGTCTAATGGCAAATTGGCCTATGTTTATGTGCCCAACACCGGACAAGGAGGCTTTGCGTCCTTTAATCGCTACTACTTCTCACAACAAGATAAAAAAGGAGTTATTATAGACGAGCGTAATAACGGTGGTGGTTCTGCGGCGGATTATATGATTGATATCATGTCGAGAGAATTATTCGGGTATTTTAATAGCAAAGCCAACGACAACAGACCTTGGACGACACCTATGGCAGGAATTTGGGGGCCAAAAGTAATGCTCATCAACGAACGTGCTGGTTCTGGTGGTGATTTACTGCCCTATATGTTTAAGATGAAGACTATAGGACCAATGATTGGCACTAGAACTTGGGGAGGCTTAGTTGGAACATGGGATACACCGCGTTTTATCGATGGCGGACGTATGGTTGCACCCAGAGGTGGTTTTTATGATGTTGATGGCGAATGGGCTGTTGAAGGCGAGGGCGTCACACCAGATATTGAAGTGATTCAACATCCAAAAGAAACCTCAAAAGGAAACGATCCGCAATTAGAACGTGGAGTTGAAGAAGCTTTGAAATTGTTAAAAGGAAGTGAGTTTCAACTGCAACCTGAGCCAAAAGCACCAGTGCGTTGGAAACGTCCTGAAGGTTACAAATCTGATAATTAATTGATAATAAGTAGCATTGTGTCATCCTGAACTTGTTTTAAGATTCCATCGCTATGTCATCCTGAGCTATCTCGAGACTTCGAGACAGGTTCCCATCGTTGTGTCATCCTGAACTTGTTTCAGGATCTTATACGAACTTAGACGCTGAACTAAATTCAGCATGACAAATCTTAAGGAAATTAGAAATGCTAAAAATAGTATTTTGTCATCCTAAACTCGTTTCAGGATTTAAATCTAATTGGTAAGCTGAAATGTAACGAGACTTCGGGATAACAGAACAAAACTTGTTAAGAAATTAAATTAAATTTACACCTCACAAAATCATGTATTCGGCGAAGTCGAATAACCCTAAACAAAACACCTTGGCAAAACCATCAAAACTAAAAAAAATACTAAAAATCATTGGAGGAGTAATCATCTTCATAACACTTCCAACCCTCCTGCTCTTCGGCTTTATGTATTTAAAATATAACGAAGACTTACCAACGGGACCAAAAGGAGCGGCAGCAGATCAATTGGCCACTCAAATGCTTGCGGCTTTAGACGAGGAAGCCTATGTAAACACAGATTATTTAGAATGGACTTTCAAAGGCAGACATCATTACAAATGGTATAAAACAGACAACACTTGTGAAGTTTCTTGGGATAGTTTTAAGGTCATCTTAGATTTTGAAAATAAAAACAATTCTAAAGTATTTGTCGCCGAACAAGAATACAAGGGTGTTGAAAAACAAAAGTATATCGATAAGGCCACGAGCTATTTTAATAATGATTCATTTTGGCTGGTCGCGCCTTACAAAGTTTTTGATCCAGGCACAGAGCGCCGACTCATCACCACTAAAAACGACAAAAAGGCCTTGTTAGTTACCTACACTTCTGGAGGAACCACACCAGGCGATTCTTATTTATGGCATTTAGACGATAGCGGAAAACCCAAAAGCTTTCAAATGTGGGTTAATATTTTACCTATAAATGGTTTAGAGGCCACATGGGAAAACTGGATAAGCACCGAAAGCGGAGCCCAATTACCAAGCTTTCATAAATTATTGTTTTTAGGAATTGAGTTAGAAGATATTAAAGGCTTAAGCTTTTAATTTATGATTTTCACAGAATAATCTCTATATATGAAAGTTTCTTCCCTTAGGGAAGACAGAAGATGGGAATCACCCCTTAGACCGCTGCCCAATAAACTGCTGACTCTTCAATTTAAACAGCACGTTAAAGCTGGTTAAACTTCCATAACTTCGCGTTATATATTGCTGCAAATCGATTTTTTCTTGTTCCTCTAAATTACTTGAGTTAATTTTTTGCTCCATCACCCGCAAGCGATCACGAACCATAGTAATTTTATGAAAGAAAGTATCTATTGGGATTTCGGTCGATTTAAGATTAGTATCTCCCGGTTCTAAAATTAGTTTACCACCTTTCCACTTGTCGGAAATAGCGATGACTTCAGACACATCCGACCATTTTTTAAGTATAGCTTTCAGACTGCGCTCTACTTCAAAAAAGCTTACGGTATCCACATCATCTTCAGCGGCCTCTATAATTTCGAATTCTGAATCGATATCTATGGTTTCTAATCCTTTATCTATAAACGTAACCCAATAGTGTCTTGAAGTCAGGTTAGTAACTACTCCTTTTCCGAAGTCTTTATGGTTTATTCGCGATCCAATACCTAGTAATTTCATTGTACAAATGTTAGTTAGTAATGTTATCTCATTTTTTATTATGCTGTCAAAAAACTTGCACCTTTAGTGTAGTCAGATAATTATTATTTCCCTACAATAATAGCAATTATTCATGTTAAAATTGCAAAGCATTTACAAACTGTTAATAATTATCTAAAGGCGTTGCGAGATGCTTTAAATCTCTATATTTTTATTATATTCTTAAAAATCAATACAATAATTATGAAAAATTTATTTTTAGTTGCCCTATTTTTTGGATGCTTTAGTATAACGTTTGCTCAAAATGAGCCAAAAGTTGGTGATGTCTTAACTATTAAAGAGCCAAGTTCTCAGCTTTATAATCATATAGATTTCCCTAGACTCAATATTTTAGTGAAGCGCGGTAGCCAGCCCAACTATAAAAGTGTCTATAATAACGATGTCGTTGTAGAAGAAGTTCTAACAAGAAAAGATGGAAGCGTAGACGTAGTTTTAAAGAAAGAGAATGGAAGCAAATTCTTTGGGTTTTTACCTAAAGTAAAAGCCAATTATTCTAAAGCTTTAGAAGCAAAAGAAATGGTTGTAAAACCGTAATGGCGTCAAATCACATAAATAATATCAAAGCGTTCTGTTTTTACAGAGCGCTTTTTTTATATCAGTGTTTTGAAGTTTTATGCTAAGAATCAGAAGATTTCTAGTCGAACCGTTTGTGTAAATTAATGTTTATATGAGATTTGATGATTAAGTGCTTAAATTAGAAATGGCAACACTCTAGAAAACAGATAAATAAAAATTTAAAACAACCATTAATCCAACGCCTAACTTCACATATTTTAACATCTAAAAATCGTACCTTTACCACCTTGCTATAAATAAAAGAAGGATTTTTAAATATCTATGAGTCAATTCGAGGATTCCATTGAAGTACAAGGAGCGCGCGTTCACAACTTAAAAAACATTGATGTAAGTATTCCCAGAGAAAAATTGGTAGTCATTACTGGTTTATCTGGAAGTGGAAAATCATCTCTAGCTTTTGATACCATTTATGCTGAAGGTCAACGTCGTTACATTGAAACCTTTTCAGCTTACGCACGACAATTTTTAGGGAGTTTAGAGCGTCCGGATGTCGATAAAATTGATGGACTTTCCCCTGTCATTGCTATTGAACAAAAAACGACGAGCAAGTCGCCACGTTCTACCGTAGGCACCATCACAGAAATCTATGATTTTCTTCGTCTCCTGTATGCCAGAGCAGCGGATGCTTATAGTTTTGAGACCGGTGAAAAAATGGTGAGCTATAGCGATGAGCAGATTAAAGACCTCATTTTAGAATCTTATAAAGATAAACGGATTAATATTTTATCACCTGTAATTCGCTCTCGTAAAGGTCATTACAGGGAATTATTTGAACAAATTGCTACACAAGGTATTGTAAAAGTAAGGACTGAAGGAAGCATAGTGGTTGTTGCACAAGGCATGAAGCTAGATCGCTACAAAACCCACGATATAGAAATAGTCATTGACCGTTTAAAAATTGATGAATCTAAGGACAACGAAAAACGGGTCATAGAATCCATAAACACGGCCATGTATCACGGTGATGATGTATTGATGGTGATTGACCAAGACACTAATGAAGCCCGTTATTTTAGTCGGAATCTAATGTGTCCTTCCTCAGGAATTTCATATCCCAATCCAGAGCCCAATAACTTTTCATTTAATTCCCCAAAAGGGGCTTGCCCTAATTGTAATGGCATTGGGGAATTGTACGTGGTGAATCCTAAGAAATTGGTTCCTGACGAAAGAATCTCTATTAAAAGTGGTGCCTTAGCACCTCACGGTCCGCAGAAAAAAAGCTGGATTTTTAAACAGTTTGAAACCATTGCACAACGTTTCGATTTTTCCTTAGCAGACGCCTGGAAAGACATTCCAGATGAAGCCAAACAAGTCATCCTCTATGGCGGCAAAGATAGTTTCACCGTTGAAAGTAAATTACTTGGTGTCGCAAGAGATTATAAAATTGATTTTGAAGGTGTTGCTAATTTTATTGAAAATCAGCATAACTCCAACTCCACATCGCTAGTGCGTTGGGCAAGAGAATACATGGATAAAGTTGAATGTTCGGTATGTGAAGGTTCACGTTTGCGAAAAGAATCACTTTATTTTAAAGTGGATGACAAAAGTATTGCTGATTTGGTTGGTATGGATGTTGTAGAACTCAGCGAATGGTTAGAAAATTTAACTGAGCGTTTGACTAAAAAACAACAACAAATCTCTGAGGAAATTATTAAGGAAATTAGAAATCGGGTTCAGTTTTTATTGGATGTCGGACTTAATTATTTATCCTTAAATAGAAGTTCAAAGTCGCTCTCTGGCGGAGAAGCGCAGCGAATACGATTAGCCACTCAAATTGGCTCACAATTGGTTGGAGTCCTTTATATTTTAGATGAACCGAGTATAGGATTGCATCAGCGCGACAATGAGAAACTTATTAATTCTTTAATTGCCTTAAGAGATGTTGGTAATTCTGTTATTGTGGTTGAACACGATAAAGACATGATACAACGAGCCGATCATGTTATTGATATCGGTCCGTTTGCTGGCAAGCATGGAGGCGAAATTATTAGTGAAGGCACACCTCAAGAAATCTTATTGAGCAATACACTTACGGCAGATTACCTCAATGGCAAAAAGGAAATAAAAATTCCGACGAGCAGACGTAAAGGCAACGGCAAAAAAATGGAGCTCAAAGGTTGTACCGGTAACAACTTAAAAAACGTAGATGTTGCATTTCCATTGGGTACGATGATTGGAGTTACCGGAGTTTCTGGTAGTGGTAAATCGACCCTAATCAACGAGACCCTCTACCCTATTCTCAACGCTCATTATTTCAATGGAGTTAAAAAACCAATGCCTTATAAAAGCATAAAAGGTTTAGAACATATTGATAAGGTGATTGACATTAACCAATCCCCAATAGGGCGCACACCCCGAAGTAATCCGGCAACCTACACTAAAACTTTTGACGAGATCCGAAGCTTATTCGCCAAAATACCCGAAGCCATGATTCGTGGTTATAAACCTGGACGTTTTAGTTTTAATGTGAAAGGAGGGCGTTGTGAAACCTGTCAAGGAGGCGGTTTGCGTGTCATTGAAATGAACTTCTTACCCGATGTTTATGTTGAGTGCGAAACTTGTCAAGGTAAGCGTTTCAACAGAGAAACACTTGAAATTCGATATAAAGGCAAATCGATTAGTGATGTGCTGAATATGACGATTGAAGAAGGAGTGCGCTTTTTTGAGCATATTCCAAAAATCCATCGCAAACTTCAAACCATTGAAGATGTCGGCTTGGGTTATATTACCTTAGGGCAACAGAGCACAACCCTTTCTGGTGGTGAAGCCCAACGTATAAAGCTCGCAACGGAGTTAAGCAAACGCGATACGGGTAATACCTTCTATATTTTAGATGAACCCACAACCGGATTGCATTTTGAAGATATCCGAGTATTGATGAAAGTCCTCAATAAATTAGTCGATAAAGGCAATACCGTTTTAATTATTGAGCACAATCTCGATGTGATAAAAACCGTTGATTACATTATAGATATTGGTTACGAAGGAGGAAAGGGTGGCGGCCAAGTCGTAGCTAGAGGCACCCCAGAACAACTTATAAAAGACAAAAAAAGTTACACCGCTCAATTTCTTAAAAAAGAATTGAATTAACACGATCTTATAATTTACGAGTTGCTCATGTGCTAAAAAAAAGAGTAATTTAGCGAGGTTTTGGAAACAAAAATTTGAGTAGAGCACAGCGGAAACTTTGAAAAAAAACGACTGAACACTGAGACCTAACAATTACAATTAAAATATGCATAAAGAAAGTAAAAATAAAGGTTGGAATGAAATTAAAACAAACGACTCCTGGGCGATTTTTAAAATTATGGGAGAGTTTGTAAATGGTTATGAAAAACTGAGTAAAATTGGCCCATGTGTTTCTATTTTTGGCTCTGCACGAACCAAGCCAGAACACAAATATTACAAATTAGCGGCAGAAGTAGCAGAAAAAATTGTCAATCATGGTTATGGTGTTATCACGGGTGGTGGACCTGGTATTATGGAAGCTGGTAATAAAGGCGCCCATATTGCTGGTGGGACTTCCGTAGGTCTCAATATTGATCTGCCTTTTGAACAACACGATAATCCCTATATCGATAGTGACAAGAGTTTAGATTTCGACTATTTCTTTGTTAGAAAAGTGATGTTTGTAAAATACTCACAAGGTTTTGTTGTTATGCCAGGCGGTTTTGGTACACTCGATGAACTTTTTGAGGCCATTACACTCATTCAAACACATAAAATTGAAACCTTTCCCATCATTTTAGTAGGCACGGATTTTTGGGGAGGATTAATAAGTTGGATTAAAACGACACTCATCGATGCTAAAAATATAAACGCAACGGATTTAGATTTAATTCACCTTGTAGATACTGCTGATGAAGTTATTGAAATCCTCAACGTATTTTATAAAGATTCTGGTTTAAGTCCTAATTTTTAGGACATCATTTTCATGTTTCAAAAAAAGCTTATGTCGCCCTTATATTAAATAGTTAACGATTTTTAAAAAAATTCGCTCATAGTCCCAGTAATACCCAAATTTAAATATGAATTTAATAAATAGTATTGTAGCTCATTGATTAAAAATTCAGCCATATTAATATTTATGTTGTGCTTTTGTTCGCTTGCATTTGGACAAAACAAAATTGATATTAACGCTTCAGTTAATGTTGATACCAAAACTTTTAATGTATCTCAAACTATCGTTTACAAAAACGAATCTAAAGATACACTTTCAGAAATTTACCTCAACGATTGGAATAACAGTTATTCTACCAAATCCACCCCATTAGCTAAGCGCTTTGAGGAAGAATTTAGCACTAAATTTCACTTGGCAAAAAACGAGGAACGCGGGTACACAGTTATCACGTCTGTAAAGGATAAAGAAAATCAGTCTTTAGACTACGGTAGCTTAAAAGCACATCCAGATATCATAAAAGTCGTATTAAAACAACCTCTGCTTCCTGGTGAGTCTTATCACTTAAGTTTAGACTATATTCTCGTTATTCCTGATGCCACTTTTACCGACTATGGCTTCACAAAAAGCAGAGATTTCGAATTAAAATACTGGTACCTTACGCCAACACTTTATGACGGAACATGGCATTATTACAGTAATAAAAATTTAAACGATTTGTTTGTTCCAAAGGCTGATATTAGAATCACCTTAACCCATCCTTTAAATTATAAGGCTACCTCAGAATTAGATGTGATAGGCATGCATAGTGATCTTGAAAGTAGAACACAAACGACCGTATTATACGGAGCAGACCGCGTAGATACTTATTTATCTTTAAATAAATTACCGCGCTTTGGCTATGTGCAAACCGATGATTTTATTATGATATCAAATATTGATGAAACTGGATTGGTAGGTGCCGAAAAAGTACTTTTAACCGATGAAATGAAAGCTAAGCGAGAGGAAGAAATAATCAATAAAGAACGTGAGGCAAAGAAACTTCAGAACGATTATTTTGGTCAGGAAGGCCTTCTGTTTACAAAGCGGGAAGAATTAGTAAAACCC
>CAYMDB010000043.1:0-12739 GCA_964388865.1 uncultured Flavobacteriaceae bacterium | reverse complement strand
GGATTTATTCCAGAATCTTCAGTGGTTGGTGTAATGTCACCAGGATTAAATTTATAGTAAATGCTATTCAGGCCGTATTCGAGCTTGAAGTTGTTGCTGATGTAATGTTTAAAATCGTATTTCAAATTGAAATTACTAATGCCAGATTCCCATTCAAATTCAACAAAGGACAGCTCTAGATCGTAGTCGTAATTTGAATATATTAACGATAAATTTGAAAATAATTTATCAGAGAATAAATGATTCCATCTGAAGTTAACCACCGAGTTACCGTAAGAATTTTTAAAACTATCGGCGATTTCAAACACATCACGACCAAAGTATCCTGAGAGGAAAATGCTATTACTGTCATTTAAGCGATAGCTTAATTTGGTATTGAGATCGTAAAAGTAGGCGATATTTTCTAAATCGAAGAGCGGCAAGAATAAATGAGCATAACTACTTCTACCTCCAACAAGAAACGACCCTTGATCTTTTTGAATAGGGCCTTCGGCTAACAATCTGCTCGATATTAAACCAATACCGCCATTCATATGGAAACCACTGCTGTTTCCCTCTTTTTGATAAATGTCTAAAACAGAGGATATGCGTCCACCATACTTCGCGGGGATTCCGCCTTTGTACAATTTGATGTCCTTAATGGCATCTGGATTAAATACAGAGAAGAAGCCAAACAAGTGGGAAGAATTAAAAATAGTAGCTTCATCTAATAGAATAAGGTTTTGATCTGCCGCGCCACCCCTAACATTAAAGCCTGAAGACCCTTCACCAGCGTTGGTGACACCTGGTAAAAGAGTTATCGATTTAATAACATCAACTTCACCTAAAACAACAGGCATATTCTTTATCGTTTTTATGGATAAAGAATTGACACTCATTTGTGGTTTTTTGATGTTTAGTTTTTCCACATCTTCGGTTATCACCACTTCATCAAGACTTTCTACGGCTTCAACCAATTGAAAATTCTTAATTACTGCTGCATTTAACGCGATAGTTTCAGAAATTGTTTCATAGCCTAAATAGCTAATTTGAACTGTGTATTTTCCAGAGGGTAGGGTGATTGAATAAAATCCGTATTCATTGGTTACCGTACCTGTTTGCATTTCGGGAACAATAATGTTGACGCCAATGAGTGTTTCGTTGCTTTTATTATCGGTAATGGTTCCGCTAAGTGTAAACTTTTCTTGGGCTGATGCAAATGAACATGCTAAAGCCAATAGAATAAGAATTCCGGAAAGGTTCTTTTTCATTGAATTTTTTTGTAAAAATAAAAAAGCTTCATTTTTAGTGAAGCCTTTTTAACGTAAGTTTAATCTTGTTTCAGTATTGAATTGAATAGTTTACTCGGACGCATAGCATCGGTTACTAAATCTTCATTAGGATAGTAATACCCGCCAATGTCTACAGGATCACCTTGACAATCTATAAGCTCTTTTATAATAGCTTCTTCATTAGAAGCAAGCTCTTTGAATAGTTTTGAGAATTCTGTTTTTAATTCCGTATCCTTTGTTTGATTAGCCAATGCTTCTGCCCAATAAAGCGCAAGGTAAAAATGGCTACCTCTGTTATCTAATTCGTTTACTTTTCTAGAAGGGCCTTTTTTGTTTTCTAGTAATTTATCAGAAGCATCATCTAAGGCTTCACCTAAAATTCTGGCTTTTTCATTATTGTGAAATGTAGCAAAATGTTCAAGAGAAACTGCTAAGGCCAAAAATTCACCAAGTGAATCCCAGCGTAAATGATTTTCTGATAAAAATTGCTGAACATGCTTAGGTGCAGAACCGCCAGCTCCCGTTTCAAATAAACCGCCACCACCCATCAAAGGTACAATAGAAAGCATTTTGGCACTTGTACCGACTTCTAAAATCGGGAATAAATCGGTTAAATAATCTCTTAGTACATTACCTGTTACCGAAATAGTATCCTCACCATTTTTAAGACGTTTAAGCGTGAAATTCGTGGCTTCAACGAGTGATAGAATTCTTATGTCTAGACCTTCAGTATCGTGCTCTGGTAAGTATTTATTGACCTTTTTTATCAGCTCGGCATCGTGAGCTCTATGTTTATCCAGCCAAAAAATAGTTGGAGTTTTAGTCGCTCTTGCTCTAGTTACGGCTAATTTTATCCAATCTTGTATGGGAGCATCTTTAACCTGGCACATTCTCCAAATGTCGCCAGCTTCAACTTTATGACTTAATAACACCGCACCAGAAGCGTCGATTACCTCAACTTTTCCTTTTGAGTCTATTTCGAAAGTTTTATCGTGAGATCCATACTCTTCAGCTTTTTGAGCCATAAGGCCTACATTTGGTACTGTTCCCATGGTTGTTGGGTCAAATGCACCGTTCTTTTTACAAAAATTAATAGTGGCACTATAAACGCCGGCATAACTGCTGTCTGGTATTACCGCTTTTGTATCTTGTAGTTTTCCTTCTGCATTCCACATTTTACCCGACGTTCTAATCATTGCTGGCATGGAAGCATCAACAATAACATCACTAGGAACGTGAAGGTTTGTAATACCTCGTTCTGAATTTACCATTGCCAAATCCGCTCCATGATTGAGAGCAAACCTAATATCCGCTCTTATTTCATCGCGTTTGTCTTCGGGTAGCTCACTTAATTTTTCGAGAAGATTAGCAAAACCATTATTTACATCTACACCAATCTTTTGAAAGGTCTTTCCATGTTTTTTAAATAACTCGTCGAAAAAAACGCGCACAGCGTGACCGAATATGATAGGGTCACTAACTTTCATCATGGTAGCTTTCATGTGTAAAGAAAACAATACACTTTGATCTAGAGCGTCTTCAATTTGTTCTTCAAAAAATGCAATCAAAGCCTTTTTACTCATTATTGTGGCATCGATAATTTCACCTTTTAACAATCCTAAATTTTCTTTTAAATATGTTTGCTGACCTTTGGAGTCTGTGTGAACAATATTGATCGTAGTGGCTTCTGCTAGCGTTAAAGATTTTTCATTGTGAGCAAAATCACCTTTAGACATTGTCGCTACATGTGTTTTTGAATCAGATGACCAAGCTCCCATGCTATGTGGATTATTTCTTGCATAATTTTTAACGGCTTTCGGGGCTCTTCGGTCAGAATTTCCCTCTCTAAGTATAGGATTTACGGCACTACCTTTTACTTTGTTGTAGCGCAATTTAATTTCTTTTTCCGCATCATTTTTGGGTTCTTCAGGATAATCAGGAAGTTTAAAACCTTTAGCTTGTAATTCTTCAATTGCAGCTATAAGTTGAGGAATAGAGGCACTAATATTTGGTAATTTTACAATATTAGCCTCTGGTTTGTGCACTAGCTCGCTCAATTCTGCGAGTGAATCTGTTACTTTTTGATCGTCTGATAAAACATCAGAGAATACAGATAAAATTCTCGCGGGTAGTGAAATATCTTTTGTTTCTATCTTAATTTGAGAAGATTTGGTAAACGACTTAACGATTGGTAAAAAAGAACGGGTAGCTAAAGCGGGTGCCTCATCCGTTTTTGTATAAATAATTTTTCCTATTTTAGTCATAATTGTTTAAAAATTTTAATTGCAAAAGTGCTTCGTATAAAGTCCAACAAATATACGAAAATGATAGTGTTTTGCGGTATGAGAGGCAGAGTAAACGCATTAAATTTTAATACGCTGTACGTGCAATTTCCAAAAGTATAAATGAAAAGCAAAAAAGATCTTTATATTATAAAAACAAAAAGCCATATCACTACAGTTAAACTGCTCTGACATGGCTTTTTTTCGAAACAGTACTTGCTAGACTCATTTAGTTTTCACTAGTCAAGGCATTTGGTTTTAAAACAAAGTCCTTTTAAAGTACAAGCGTTTCTGCTTCAAGGTGAAACGTTTCATACCTTTCAAAATGTATTGATTGGAAATTACTAGGTTTCTTAAGTTTGTTTTCTTTTGATGCTTTTTTTTATACGATTCACTTTCGTGAGTAATACGTTTGTTAAGCATTGCTCATCCTTTTCACGTTCACTTTCGATTCCGATACTTTTTCAAAGCTTTTCACATTGTCAAAACAACCTGCAAATGCATGTTGCAATTAAAAATGCTTCATGGTGTATTTACTAAAACTCGTCTATACGAGTAGCTCATCCACCTCAAAAAACCAAACTCAATATATAAAGAACGTTACTTTATTTACATTATCACACAAATTTAAAATTGCTTTTAAAACCAAACTGAGCTTGTTGCTAAATGTTTATCAAATTTAATATAAAAATACGAATAGTATTATTTTTTAACAGTTTAGATATCAACAATTTATAAACTGCATTTATTAACAAAAGTTAATAACTAAAAAAGCCTTCAAATTTGAAGGCTTTTATTTGTATTATGAAGGTTAAATTATCTTCTAACTTCTTTAATTCTTGCTTTTTTACCAGTAAGACCTCTAAAGTAGTAAATTCTTGCTTTACGTACTTTTCCACGCTTATTAACTTCTACTTTTTGTAAAGCTGGCATGTGTACTGGGAAGATACGTTCTACACCAATAGTCCCAGACATTTTACGGATTGTGAATGTTTCTGAAGTTCCTGTTCCTTTGCGTTGTAATACGACACCTCTAAAAAACTGAGTACGTACTTTTTCACCTTCTCTAATTTCGTAGTATACTGTGATTGTATCCCCAGCACTAAATTTTGGAAAGTCTTTACGGGTTACAAATTCGTCTTGTACAAATTTTACTAAAGAATTCATTTTATTTTGTTTATTACAGTTGTTTCAAATCAACATCCACGATTTTCGCCAGAGGTTAATCTAAAATTGGCTGCAAAGATAATTAAAAAGTTAAAAGTTGAACTAAAAATTTTAAAGTATTTTGTTGTTAATTTCAATTTAAAAATCATTCATCCCCGAATAGATCTGGTCGACGTTCTTGGGTTCTTTTATAAGCTTGTTCGTCCCGCCACTTTTCAATTTTTGGAAAATTACCACTGAGTAAGACCTCGGGTACTTTCATGCCCTTATATTCGCGGGGTTTCGTATAAATGGGTGGTGCCAGTAAATTATCTTGAAAAGAATCGGTTAGAGCAGAGGTTTCATTTCCTAAAACACCAGGAATTAACCTGATTATTGCATCACATAAAACGGCTGCGGCTAGTTCTCCACCTGACAATACATAATCACCTATTGAGATTTCTCGTGTAATAAAAGCATCACGAACCCGTTGATCGACCCCTTTATAGTGACCGCATAAAACAATAAGATTTTCTTTTAATGACATATGGTTGGCAATCCCTTGGTTGAGTCGCTCGCCATCTGGTGTCATATAAATAATTTCGTCATAATGGCGCTCTGCCTTTAATTTTGAAATGCATTTGTCTATAGGCTCAATAAGCATCACCATGCCTGCCCCGCCGCCATACTGGGTGTCGTCTATGGCCTTATAATTTCCGGAGGCATATTCCCTTAAATTATGAAAATGAATTTCTACCAAATTGGCGTCAATGGCGCGTTTTAAAATGGAGGCCTCAAAGGGACTTTTTAAAAGTTCAGGAAGAACCGTAATAATATCTATGCGCATGATTTCTATACTAGTTTGCAAAGATAGGTTTAATTGAACTAGGTTGAGATATGAATTTCTTGTCCTTTTTGGATGAATACACTGAGACTAATTGATTCAATCTTTCTTTAAAATAGCTTTAAGGTCTCTCACACCTTCCGTAGCTGATTTTGCAATCACCGTTACTCTTACACTAGTGTTCAAAGCAGGTTTAGGATCTATAAAATAAATTGGAATGTCCGGCTGCACATATTGCATTAAACCGGCGGCCGGATACACCTGCATACTCGTACCGATGATGACTAAAATATCAGCAGATTCGCAAATTTCAACAGCTGGCTCAATCATGGGAACTTCCTCACCAAACCAAACGATATGCGGTCTAAGCTGAAAGCCATTAGCACAGTTGTCGCCTAGGTTTAAATCTTCAGTCCAACTTTTAATGTCCTCATGGTTTCTAGTGCTGCGAACTTTAAAAAGTTCACCATGTAAATGAATAACTTCTGTACTACCGGCGCGTTCATGTAAATCATCAATATTTTGGGTTATGATGTTTACTTTATAGGCTTGCTCTAGTGCGGCTAAGTCTTTGTGCGCCTGATTGGGTTTTGCTGTTTTGAGTTGTCGTCGACGTTGATTGTAAAAATCTAGAACTAGTTCTGGATTTCGTCTAAAACCCTCAGGCGAGGCTACTTGCATAACGTCATGACCTTCCCAAAGTCCATCTGCATCTCTAAAGGTTTTTATACCACTCTCGGCACTCATGCCTGCTCCTGTTAATACAACAATGTGTTTCATGTTATAAAATTATATATTTTTGAATTATGACCGACTTAAAACTCCTAGAATATTTAGAATCTCATCTTACTGCAAATAGAAAGCAACGGTTTAAAGAGGTGTTAGCTCAGCGAACTAAACATTTTACAGTAGCTACTGAAGACGTGTATCAACTTCATAATACGAGTGCTGTTATAAGAACTTGTGATGTATTTGGGATACAAGAAGTAAATATTGTTGAAGAAATTAATTCTAAGCGAATTGACAGAGAAATTGCCATGGGTGCTCAAAAGTGGGTCGATCTCAATCGCTATCACACGGTAAAATCGTGTCTGAAAGATTTAAAGCTGAAAGGCTATCAAATCGTGGCCACAACACCACATGCAGAGGATTGTGATTTAATGGATTTTGACGTTACTAAAAGGTCCTGTTTTTTCTTTGGAAGAGAAACCCAAGGTTTGTCGCAGCAGGTCATTGATGAGGCGGATTGTTTTTTGAAAATCCCAATGGTGGGCTTTACAGAAAGTTTGAATATTTCTGTATCCGCTGCCATTATTCTTCAACACGTTACGGCACGATTGCGGAAATCTAAACTCAATTGGCAACTGACGGAGGAAGAACGTATTGAAAAACGCTTTGATTGGATTAAAAAGACACTAAAGAATTATGATGCTCTTGTGAAGCGTTACGCCACTAAGAAATGAAATTTTGAATGCTATTTAAGTTCTCGGAACAAATGACGATTAACTTTTAGATTTTTCGCTTTTGCGTTCTTTACTTCGTTTAATCACTTTGTACTCCTCATAACATTCGCTAATAGCATCTAAAATCTGAAGATCATTAGCCGTATTAATAAAGTCTTTAGAGTAGTTACATTGGTTCACAATTTCGTCTAAATCATATTTATTAACGCGTAATAAAACCAGTAGCATTTCTCTATCAAAACGCTGTGCGAGTTGATTTCTAATTTCGTCATCCTCTTTCATTTTCTTCAGCTTATGCATCTCATTTGGCTTTTTACCAAACATATTGTATAAGAAGTCTGCAGGATTAAAAATAGCACCCAAGACCTTGGTGGCGATATTTGGTTTTCCGGCTTCATAACCCTGGCCATAAAGCCCAGATATTCGGTAACGGTTATTAGATTGAATAGGAACTTGTTTCATATCAACCTCTAAATAACCTGTTAACTGTAATTGTTTAACGGTAACTTCTTCGAGAGCGAAGGCTAATTCGGTCATCACAATTTTTGTACTTCCAAATTTTAACCAGTCATTGGTCACTCTCACTTTTATCGACTTGTATCCAAGATAAGACAGATGCAATGTATCGTTAGCATTTGCTTTTATTTCAAATTCCCCATTGTCATCTGTGGCTACACCTACTACTTGATTAATATTTACAATATTGACTTCACTCAGAGGATTTTCTGTTATAGAACTGATAATAGTTCCTTTAACTTTTGTAGGAATTTTAGTAGCTATACTATCTTGGCCAAAACCATAAAGGGTAATAAGAGATAAAATTAATATGAGTAGGTGTCGCATTCGGCTATATTACGAGGTAAAGGTAATAAACTAAACGCATTTTAACATAAGTCTATTGTAGATTTGACTAAATATTAACAACAGATAAACCCTTTAAACACTCAAGAACTAAATCTAAAGGCTCAATTAAAATCGGATTACAGCACGCGGTAATTTTAGTGTTGACTTATTACGGGTCTTGACAAAAGACAAATTTATTAGTGAATTTTTTTTTGAAATTAAAATCTCATCCGCTAAGTAAGAATATAAAGAAAAAACCCAAAACGCACGAATTAAACATGTGTTTTGGGATTTGTATTTGGTTGAAATTTATAATAGTTCTATTGGTTTAATCACGTCGTCTAGAACGTCTTGGTCTATCTGAACCACTATTGCTAGTTTCTGAAGAACGTCTGTCTTTTCGATCACCTGAAGAACGTCTATCACTTCTGTTTCCAGAACCTGAAGGGCGTCCACTTGAGCGTCTATCGCCTCTCGGTTTATCATCGCGATTACGACCTCCAGAGCGTTTATCATCTCCACCACGGCTTCTTCCGCCGCTTCGGCCACCGCTTCTTCCACTACGACTGCCTCCTTTATCTTCACTTACTTCAACGTTTACAAAACGACCTTCGTGTTTAAAGTCGGTAAAAAAGGCTAAAACCTTTTCTTGTAATTCTTTTTCAGTATTAAAAAATGAAAAACTTTCTTTAACATCTACTTTAAAGACATCATCACGACCTAATTCTAATTGTTCTTTTAAGAAGTCTTTCAACTTCATCCAATCAAAACCATCCTTGCTACCAACGTTTATAAAGTAACGTGAGTCATTTGAAGATTTCCCATAATTTCTACCGCCATCTTGATTAGACTCTCTAGAATCCACAACGGCAAGACCTTTAGATTTTTGATAGTAGTTAAAGAAGCGATTGAATTCTACTGAGAAGAATTTTTTGATAAGTTCTTCTTTGTCGGTATTCTCAAAAAGTTCGTTTATACTACCTAAATATTTGTCTATTTCGTGAGTTGTTTCTGTATTATGAATTTTATTTGCTAAGGACATTAATTGTACTTCAACGATTTCCATTCCTGACGGAATTTCTTTCTTTTCAAATTCTTTTTTAATGATGCGCTCAATGCTTTTAATCTTTCTAACTTCACTTTTAGAAACGATAACCATTGAAATTCCGGTTTTACCTGCACGTCCCGTTCTACCCGATCTGTGTGTGTATATTTCGGGTTCATCTGGCAATTGGTAATTAATAACGTGTGTAATATCATCTACATCAATACCACGTGCTGCAACATCTGTTGCAACCAGCATTTGTATTTGATTGTTTCTAAAGGATTTCATCACCAAATCACGTTGATTCTGACTTAAATCACCATGTAAAGCTCCGGCAGAGTAGCCGTCTTCAATCAAGTTCTCGGCAACTTTTTGTGTATCGCGTTTGGTTCTACAGAAAATCACAGAAAAAATATCTGGATTAGCATCTGCCAATCGTTTTAAAGCTTGGTAACGGTCTCTTGCATTCACTAAATAATATTCGTGAGAGACGGTATTGGTACTTTCATTTTTGTTTCCTACGGTGATTTCGGTAGGATTATCCATAAATTTCTTTGCAATAGTTGCTACTTCTTTAGGCATGGTTGCAGAGAATAACCAAGTGCTTTTTTCTACAGGTGTATGTGAGAGAATATCTGTGATATCTTCTTTAAAACCCATATTCAGCATTTCATCGGCTTCATCGAGTACAGCGTATTCAATTTTAGAGATGTCTACCATGTTGCGGCTAATCATATCTTTCATACGACCAGGCGTAGCGACAATAATTTGTGCTCCACGTTTTACATCTCTTGCCTGATCTGTAATACTCGCTCCACCATAAATAGCAACAACGTTTAAACCTTTGCAGTATTTACCGTAAAGTTTTAGTTCGTTTGTAATTTGCAGACAAAGTTCGCGTGTCGGAGATAAGATAAGACCTTGTGTGGTTCTACTATCAATATTTATTTTCTGCAACATCGGAAATCCGAAAGCTGCCGTTTTCCCAGTACCAGTTTGAGCCAAAGCCACTAAGTCTTTGTCTTCTTCTAATAAAATAGGAATGGCTTTTGCTTGTACTTCACTTGGGCTTTCAAAACCTAAATCTGTAATAGCTTTGAGAAGGTCGGGATTAAGACCTAGTTCTTGGAATGTGCTCATTTTTTGAGTATATGTATTCGATTTTATGCTTTTGGTGTTACAAAAGAAGCGAATCGACATACTAAACACTTAAACTTCTAGGTAACACATCCTCTCTCTGAGGAATTTAAAAAATCCTTATGTTAGATTTTTTCAAGCTGCAAAGATAGCCTTTTAATTGGATATTCAACTTAAGGATGGCGCTTTATGCTTTTTATAACACAAACCATGAGTTAGCGCATATCATGTATAAATTTTTAGGTGGTTAAAAATGTAATTAATTTTGCGATGGCCTTACCACGATGACCAATTTTGTTTTTTTCTTCGAGCGATATTTCAGCAAAGGTTTTTTGATAACCTTCGGCTTTAAAGATTGGATCGTAACCAAATCCTTGTTCACCGTGTTTTTCTTTGGTGATTTCACCTTTACAAAGTCCAGTAAAGGTATGCAGTTCTCCATTGAGGTGAAGTGCAACTACAGTTTTAAATTGTGCGGTTCTGTAGGTTTTATTCTCAAGCTCAAAAAGTAGTTTAGTCATATTATCTTCTGCATTGCGCTGCGGACCTCCATAGCGTGCCGAATAGACTCCTGGCTCACCATTAAGGGCGTCTACTTCTAATCCGGTATCGTCTGCGAAGCAATCGTAATTATAATGCGTTTTTACATACTCGGCTTTTTGTATG
Source organism: uncultured Flavobacteriaceae bacterium (assembly GCA_964388865.1). Classification (GTDB taxonomy): domain Bacteria; phylum Bacteroidota; class Bacteroidia; order Flavobacteriales; family Flavobacteriaceae; genus Winogradskyella. The sequence continues at coordinate 2,042 of CAYMDB010000043.1, read as the reverse complement.
GCATTGCCTTCGATGGTGTAATGGGTTTCAGGAATGTCTTCCTTACAGCCAATAGCTTCTAAGCTCAACAATGTGATATGTTTTGGCATTAAACCTTGCACTTCTTTGAGTTTATTTGGGTTATTTGTTGCGAACACAATCTGCATGGTCTATTGTTATTTAGTGTAATTTAGCCTTTCGAAAATATAAACCTAATTAAATATCATTTGTTAAAGCAATATAGTTTAGCTAATTTTTTATACCGCAGACTTTTACTTCTTTTAGTTTCTCTGTGCAGCAGTTTTATTAGTGTTGCTCAAAACTTGGAAGGTTTAGATTCACTACTTGTGGATAGGGATATTGAAAATTATTCCATTCGTATATTTACTAATTACAAAGTAAACAAATTTAGCGTTGAAAATAGTGGATCTAGGTCAAAATTTACACCTAATAACAGACATGGCTTAGGTCTCGGTTTTGCGAATAAAAAAATAATAATAGACCTCGCTTTTAATCTTAGAAATCCGAATAAAGAAACGACGCGACGATTTGACTTACAAGGCACCACAATTTTAAAAAATAGGCATTTTATAAATATATACGTGCAATCTTATAAAGGGTATCAAGCAAAGTATAATTTTGATGAACCTTCAACTTTTAGGGGAGATTTGCGCTCTGGTAGTTTTGGATTCAATTATTTATACAGTCTAGACAATATTGAATTTTCATTTGCGCTTTTGAAGGCTGGTTTATCGGATGAAAAACATAAGGATGTTTTTATTACCGCTGGACACGGGGCATTTGGCATTTTTGATTATTTTTCTTCGGATGCAACACTATTAACTGAAACCGCAAGTCTATATTTTAATGAGGAAGGAAACATTAAAAGGTATCAAGGTGCCGGGATTGGTGTCTTAGCAGGTGTTATTTCTTTTTTTAGATTGCCAGAGGATATGACCGCAACAGTTAGTCTAATGCCCGGAATTGGTATAATGAGTAAAAAACTCACCTTAGAAAATGGTAGTTATAAGCCGTCGCAACCAATGCTTTATAAATTAGATTTTTCTCTTGGTGTAGCTTATAATTTAAAACCATTTTACGTGAGTTTAACTTACAGTAATGGTCTGTATTCAACCAGTTTTGGTAACGACAATAATTACAGATTAAATATTAGTAAAGCCAAATTAGCTCTTGGCTATAAGCTTGGTAGAAATAGGAAGTCTAAGCTTAAGCAAAGTTTGTTTTAAACCTATAGAATCTCAGATGAACTAAATTTAGATTATAAGTTATAAATTTTAGAAATAATTTATGATAAATGTCAGTCTAAACCTGTCTTAAAAACTTTATCTTAGAGCATAGAATTAAAATTAAATCAAGATAGATTATGACGGTAAATTTTCAATATGTAGACGTTGATGTAAGTGATTCGCTTTCAGCATTAACAGAGAAAAAATTAGAAAAATTAGCTAATAAATTTGAGTTCCTAATTTCGGCGCAAGTGTATTTTAAACAAGATGATAAGAGTCGTGATAAGGGTAAAATATGCAACATAGAATTGAGCTTACCTGGTCCACGTATTTTTGCTACTTCGAATGAAAAAAATCATGAGATGGCCATGACAGAAACTATAAGTGATTTAGAAAAACAACTTAAAAAACGCAAAGAAATCTACAAAACATATTAATAAGTAAAACGTTTCGACGTTTAGTATTAGGGGGCTTGCTATTTTTATCCGTGATGATAGGGTTCATTTCTTAAAATAGTAAACCCTCTATACAATTGCTCTATAAAGAAGAGTCTTACCATTTGGTGCGAAAATGTCATTTTAGACAAGCCTAATTTGCCGTTTGCTCTGCTGTAAACCGCATCTGAAAAGCCATAAGGACCGCCTATTACAAATATTAAAGTTTTTATACCCGAATTCATATGTTTTTGTAAATAATCAGAAAACGTTACAGAATTGAGTTGCTTTCCGTTTTCATCGAGCAGAATAATCACATCAGAAGCTTGTGTTTTTGCTAAAATTAAGTCGCCTTCTTTGTCTTTTTTTTGTGCTTCAGATA
>CAYMDB010000042.1:0-12965 GCA_964388865.1 uncultured Flavobacteriaceae bacterium | reverse complement strand
TATGACGTCATGGTAATTCCGAGAGAAGTAGCCCCTCTCGATTCTGCTAGTATTGCCGAATTCTGTGAGCTTCTAAAAATTACAGAGACCGAATATCATAATAAATTAGCCCGAGCTACAAATTATTCACCGAGACTGCCCTCCCCTTTTGTGCCTCAAATGTCTAAAACCGATTATGCTGTTGTTCAAGAAAAAATGCGGAAGTTTGAAGGTTTTTATATTGAAAAACGATCACTTAGGGCCTATCAAACAACAATCGGAGCCAACGTATTAGGCGATATTGGTGAGGTAAATAGAGCCATAATCGCTATGCAACCTTATTATAAATTAGGCGATCTTATAGGGAAACAAGGTGTAGAAAAAACCTATGAACAAACACTAAGAGGTGTTAAGGGTATAAAATTTATTCAAAAAGACCGTTTCAACAAAAATATTGGTCCTTACAAGGATGGTATTTACGATACCTTACCAAAACCCGGAAAAGACATCACCATTACTATCGATTCAAAACTTCAAGCTTATGGAGAATTGCTGATGAAAAATAAGCGTGGTGGTATTATTGCCATTGAACCTAGTTCGGGTGAAATTTTAGCCATGGTTTCGGGTCCTTCTTATAACCCTAATTTGTTAGTGGGAAGAAATCGCTCTAGAAATTTCACAAAATTGTACAACGATAGCATTGCAAAGCCTTTATTTGACCGCGGACTTCAAGCCATGTATCCCCCAGGATCTCCTTTTAAAACAATGAATGCCTTAGTAGCGCTTCAAGAAGGTGTCGTTTCCACAGAAGAGCGGTTTAGTTGCGCCATGGGCTACAGATACGGCAACCGAAAAATGGGTTGCCATGCGCATGCTAGCCCAGTGAATATGAACAGTGGTATTTATTTGTCTTGTAATGCCTATTTTGCGAATGTATATCGACGAATTATCGATAAATACGACGACCCCGCTAAAGGGATGGACGTATGGAGCAATCACATTAAAAGTTTTGGTTTAGGAAATTATTTAAATAATGATTTGTCCGTAGGCCAACCAGGTAAAATACCCTCTGGAGAAACCTACAACAACGCTTATGGCGAAAATCGTTGGTACTCAACCTTTACCATATCTAATGCCATTGGGCAAGGTGAGGTGCTAGCAACTCCTATTCAATTGGCAAATATGGCGGCGGCTATTGGTAATCGTGGCTATTATTATACACCGCATATTATAAAAAATATTGAAGACGATACCATAGATGTTAAATACACCACGCCAAAATATACGACGATTGACCGGAAACATTTTGAACCAGTAGTACAAGGTATGTTTGATGTTTACAACAAAGGTACGGCGTCAATGTTACAAGTAAAGGACATTGAAATATGTGGCAAGACAGGTACAGCCGAAAACTACGCTATTATTGACAGCATTAAAACTCAGTTAACAGACCATTCTATATTTGTAGCCTTTGCACCAAAAGACAACCCAACCATTGCGATTGCCGTTTTTGTTGAAAATGGCTATTTTGGAAGTCGTTTTGCAGGAAGAATGGCTAGCCTTATGATAGAATATTATATTAAAGGGGAGATTACAAGAACAGATATGGAAAACTTTGTTCTAAAGTATTCTCTTGAGCATGAATACGAAAAACCTTATTCAGGAGAACCTTTTGGTATTAACAGACAAACTACACTAGAGCCTATTGATGACAAAGCCTTTCAGCATTTATTAGATCTAAAAGCCGAAATCCCAAAGTCTTAATTTATGCTGAGAGAAAATCAAAGACGTTTTAAATTTGATTGGATTATCATTATCCTATTTTTGTTATTGGTTAGCTTCGGGTATCTCAATATTTTATCCGCCTCACACATCGGTGAAGTCAGCAGTTACTTTGACACGAGTCAGCTTTACGGTAAACACGTCATCTTTGTAGGTTTAACATTTTTGCTCATAGTTTTAATCTTATCCTTTGAGGCTAAATTTTACGAGCGCTTTGCCAGTGTCATCTATTTAATTGCGATTTTATCATTAATCGGTTTATTCATTTTTGGTAAAGATGTCAACGGTGCGCGTTCTTGGTATGGCATAGGGAGTATGACTATTCAACCTAGTGAATTTGCTAAGTTTGCCACAGCCCTCGCAGTTGCTAAATTTATAAGCGACATTCAGACGAATATGCAAACCCTAAGAGATCAGCTAAAAGTTGCTGCTATTATATTTACTCCAGCCCTGTTGATTTTGCTTCAAAATGATGCCGGAAGTACCATCGTGTATCTCTCCTTTTTCTTTGTGTTTTACAGAGAGGGCTTACAACAGACCTATTTAATTATAGCATTAGCAATTATTATACTTGCTGTGCTAGGCCTTAAATTTGGGGCTTTACTTACAGGAGTCATTACTGCTGTTCCGCTTTTAGCTATTTATCTCCTCAGGAAGAAAAAACGAGGTTCTATATTTCAGTATATTTTGGCTCTTATCTTGGCTGTGGGATTTTCTTATGGTGTAAAATTGTTCTACGAAAACGGATTAAAGGCACACCAAAAAAATAGGATAAGCCTTTGGTTGCGTCTGGAAAACGATCCGGTAAAATTAGAGCGCATGAAAAAAGAAGAGGCTTATAATCTTATTCAATCTGAGCAAGCTATAAGTTCTGGGGGGGTTTCAGGTAAAGGGTTTTTGCAAGGCACTCGCACCACCGGAAAATTTGTCCCTGAGCAACATACCGATTACATTTTCAGTACCGTAGGTGAGGAATGGGGATTTTTAGGCAGTAGTTTTGTGGTTGTATTATTTGTACTACTCATTGTTAGAATATTGTATTTGGCCGAATCCCAAAAATCAACCTTCAGTCGTGTGTACGGTTATGGGGTGGCTTCCATTTTATTTGTTCACTTTACGATAAATGTGGGTATGGTTATGGGATTAATTCCAACCATTGGAATACCACTTCCCTTTTTTAGTTATGGTGGTTCCGGACTCTGGGCCTTTACTATTTTACTATTTATTTTTGTAAAATTAGATAGTAATAAGATTAATGAGTGGTAGATTAAAGTTTGACAGATGTACTCTCTAAATATAAACTACAAGGTTTTTGAAATCATGTAATCATGAAGATCGCATGAAACACCACAGCAGTTGTAGCCGTATATAAAGGAACAAAACCTACAAGGTTTTTTAAACCTTGCAGATTCTAATGACATTTTTTAGTTTAAGCTCAACAAACTGGCTTTTATCGTTTCAATCCTAGCCAATGCATCTGCTTCTTTCTTTTTCTCTGAGGCCACTACTTGATCTGGTGCATTGCTAACGAAGCGTTCATTTGAAAGTTTTTTCTGTACTGACTTAAGGAAGCCTTCAGTGTAATTTAACTCTTCGGTTAATTTTTGTATTTCAGCGTCAACATCAATACTACCTTCCATCGGAATAAAGTACTCGTTAGATTTTACCCTAAAAGTTAATGCCCCTTCTAACGGTTCGTTTATATAATTAAGATTTTCTAAGTTGCCTAATTTTGAAATCACTTCATCAAAGGTGCTATTTATGTTTTCATTATTTACAACTGAAAACCCTAAAGCATCCTTAAAAGCAATATTTTTTTGTTTTCTAATATGTCTAATACCTGTAATGACTTCCGAAGCAAAATCAAACTCTGAAATCAAAGTTTCATTTATAGATTTTGTTTCTGGCCATTTTGAAATAATTAAAGCCTCTTCAGGTGACCGTTCTTTGATAGAATGCCAAATATCTTCAGTGATAAATGGCATAAAAGGATGTACAATTTTTAAATTCTCTTCAAAAATAGACATCACTTTTTTATACGAAATTGCGTCTATTGGTTGCTGATAGGCTGGTTTAACCATTTCTAACATCCAACCACAGAAATCATCATAAATCAATTTATAAATGGTCATTAAAGCATCGCTTAATCTATACTTGCTAAAATGATCTTCAATTTCTACTAGTGCCGCTTGAAATTTAGCCTCATACCACTCTAAAGCGATTTTACTAGAATTTGGCTGTTCAATATCTGCAACGTTCCATAAGTTGGTTAACTGAAATGCATTCCATATTTTATTTCCGAAACCTCTACCCTGCTGACACAGCGCCTCGTCAAACATTAAATCATTTCCTGCGGCAGAACTCAATAATAATCCCACTCTAACACCATCTGCAGTATAGTGTTCAATAAGTTTTAAAGCATCCGGTGAATTCCCCAAAGATTTAGACATTTTTCGGCGTTGTTTATCTCTCACCAACCCCGTTAAATACACATTTTCAAAAGGGCGTTCGTCTCTGTATTCATAACCTGCAACAATCATACGTGCCACCCAGAAAAATAGAATATCTGGTCCCGTTACTAAATCGTTTGTTGGATAATAATATTTAATATCGTCATTTTCTGGATTCCGAATCCCGTCAAAAACACTCATTGGCCATAACCATGAACTGAACCAGGTATCTAAGGCGTCGGTATCTTGTTTTAAATCCTCGGTTTTTAAATCGTGATTATTGGTGGCCACTTTCGTAAGTTCTAGGGCTTCCTCAGGAGTTTCAGCAACTACAAAATCGTCTTTACCGTCACCGTAATAGTAAGCCGGAATTTGTTGTCCCCAAAGCAGCTGACGCGAAATATTCCAATCGCGAATATTTTCCATCCAATGTCTGTAGGTGTTTTCAAATTTCTTCGGAAATAGTTTTACCTCACCTGTTTTTAAAACGGCATCAATGGCGGGTTGTGCTAAATCTTGCATTTTTAAAAACCATTGATCGCTTAATCGCGGTTCTATGACTGCTTTGGTGCGTTCTGAAGTGCCAACTTTATTGACGTGGTTTTCGGTTTTAACCAACACACCAGACTCCTCTAATTCTTTTGTAATTGCTTTTCTAACCGCAAAGCGATCTTGACCCTCGTAATGCATTCCGAAGCTATTCAAACTCGCATCGTCATTAAAAATATCTACTACTTCAAGATGATGTTTATCGCCTAAAACTTTATCGTTTTCATCGTGCGCAGGTGTAACTTTAAGGCAACCTGTACCAAATTCTAAATCAACATACTCATCTTCAATAATAGGAATCACTCTTCCACAGATAGGGACGATAGCTCTCTTTCCTTTTAAATGTGTAAAACGCTCATCATTAGGGTTTATACAAATGGCGGTGTCACCAAAAATAGTTTCAGGACGTGTGGTAGCGATGGTTAAGGTCTCATCACTATCATCGATTTTATAGTCTAAATAATAGAGTAAACCTTGTTTTTCAACATGGATTACTTCTTCATCAGAAAGGGTTGTTTTTGCTTCCGGATCCCAGTTGACCATTCTAAAGCCTCGGTATATTAAACCTTTGTTGTATAAATCTACAAACACTTTAATTACGGATTCACTCATGTCGGCATCCATGGTAAACTTCGTACGGTCCCAATCGCAGGAGCAGCCTAATTTTTTGAGCTGCTCTAAAATGACGCCACCGTATTCTTCGGTCCATTCCCAGGCGTGTTTTAAAAATTCTTCGCGAGACAAACTATTTTTATCGATGCCTTGAGCTTTAAGTTTAGCCACCACTTTGGCCTCTGTTGCAATAGAAGCGTGATCTGTACCAGGCACCCAGCAGGCATTTTTACCTTGTAAGCGCGCGCGACGAATCAATACATCTTGAATGGTATTATTGAGCATATGGCCCATGTGTAAAACCCCTGTTACATTAGGTGGTGGAATGACAATGGTGTAAGGCTCTCTGTCATCTGGCGTAGAATGAAAATAATTATGCTCCATCCAGTATTTATACCACTTTTGCTCTACCGACAATGCATTATATTTTAATGGGATTTCCATGTTTTGGTATTGTTTTTGCTATGTAATAGGCAAAAGTACTTATATTTCTTTTTTTGAAAAATTATTAGCTCACTATTATAAAGCTCAAAGCCTAAATTCTGTTAAATTAGGACGCATTATGGCTAATTAATTTTGTTCACACTGAAAAAGTAAGTAGTTTTGATTAATCAATTTAAATTTAAAATGATGAAAAATTTAATAGCAATTTTATTTGTAGGTTTAATTAGTTTTGGATCTTTCGCACAAGAAAAGGTAGCGAAGATCGAATTTAAAACTGATGTTATTGACTACGGCACTATAGAAAAAGGTGCAGACGGTGTAAGAGTATTTGAATTTACAAATACTGGAGATGCCCCTTTAATTATTTCTAACGTAAAATCCACTTGCGGTTGTACAGTACCAAAAAAACCAAAAGGCCCAATTATGCCAGGCGAAACTGGAGAAATCGAAGTTAAATATGACACTAATAGAGTTAACCCTATTAGAAAAACAATAACCGTTATTTCTAATGCTGAAACTCCAACGGTAGCTTTAAAAATTAAAGGTTTAGTTGTAGACTCTAGTAAAACAAGTGTTTTAGAAAAGAAAGAAAAAAGTATGATTGAGCAATAAGCGACAATCGTTTTAAAATAGAAGTGAGCTCTCAATTTGAGGGCTCTTTTTTATTCTGTTTTTTCGCTGTAAACCTTAATTATTTTCAGAACTTTGTACTATAAAATTTTATAATATGCCATCACTATCAAAAAAAGGTATAAACATGCCAGAATCACCAATTAGAAAATTGGTACCTTATGCAGAAGAAGCGCACAAGCAAGGCAAGACAGTTTACTACCTCAATATCGGTCAACCCGATATAAAAACTCCCACAATTGCATTAGATGCTGTAAAAGTACATTCTTTAGATATTTTGGCTTATTCACGTTCTGAGGGATCTGAAGATTATAGAAAAAAAATTGCACAGTATTACAAACGCAATTCAATTGATGTTACTCACAACGACATTATTGTAACCACAGGGGGAAGTGAAGCCCTTCTCTTTGCTTTTGGAAGTGTAATGGACGAGGGTGATGAAATTATAATTCCGGAACCCTTTTATGCGAATTACAATGGATTTTCAATCGCTTCTGGCGTTACGATTGTGCCAGTAATTTCCAAAATTGAAGACAACTTTGCCCTGCCTCCAATGGAAGAATTTGAACGATTAATCACACCAAAAACAAAGGCCATTTTAATTTGTAATCCAGGAAATCCTACCGGCTATTTATATTCTACAGAAGAAATAAAAAAGCTAGCGGCTATTGTTAAAAAACACGATTTGTTTTTAATTGCAGACGAGGTTTACAGAGAGTTTGTTTATGATGGTATTTCGCATTATTCCATTTTACAAGAACCAGGACTGGAAGAACACGCTATCGTTATCGATTCTGTATCGAAGCGCTACAGTATGTGTGGTGCACGTATTGGTTATTTGGTCTCTAAAAATAAAGACATTATAAAAACAGGGTTAAAATTTGCCCAAGCGCGATTGAGTCCGCCAACCTTTGCTCAAATTGCAGCTGAAGCCGCTTTAGATACTCCGCAGAGCTATTTTGATGAGGTAAATAAAGAGTATGTAAAACGCAGAAATACTTTGATTGAAGAATTAGAAAAAATTGAAGGTGTAAAAGTGGCAAAACCCAATGGCGCGTTTTATTGCGTGGCTGAGTTGCCCGTAAAAAACGCTGATAATTTTGCGCGTTGGTTATTAGAATCTTTTGATTATAACAACAATACCGTCATGGTTGCGCCGGCAGCAGGCTTCTACTCTACTCCAGGTGTTGGCTTAAACCAAATTCGGATAGCCTATGTTTTAAATGAGAATAGTTTAAAAACCGCAGTTAAAATTTTAGCTGAAGCCTTAAAAGTATATAAGGATTAATGACCATTAGAAGCAACGTTTCTCTAAAACCGTTCAACACGTTTGGTATTGATGCCAAAGCGAAATCTTTTTGCAATATCACCTCTATTGAGATGCTTCAAGATGTTTTAATAGAACAGCATTCTAATCCTTTATTTATTTTAGGCGGAGGAAGTAATATGCTGTTGACTCAAGATATTAAAGCCTTGGTATTACACATTACTATAAAAGGTATTGAAGTTATAAGTGAAACCGAGGATACTGCTGTCGTAAAAGCGATGGCAGGCGAAAACTGGCATCAGTTTGTGTTGTGGTGTTTAGACCATAATTTCGGTGGTCTTGAAAATTTGTCGCTTATTCCCGGTAATATTGGTACGGCGCCAATTCAGAATATTGGGGCTTATGGGGTTGAGCTAAAGGATGTATTTTTAAGTTGTGAAGCCATCCATATAAAAGATCAAACTTATAAAACCTTTAATAAAAAGGATTGTAAGTTTGACTACAGAGAATCAGTTTTTAAGCAGGAACTAAAGGGTCAATATATTATTACCAGTGTAAATTTTGAACTTAGCAAAAGCAATCACAAGTTGCACATAGACTATGGTGCCATAAAAAATGAATTAGAAGTTTCAAAGATTCAAAACCCAAGTATTAAAGATATTTCTAATGCTGTGATAGCCATAAGACAGAGTAAATTACCCGACCCAAAAGAGATTGGCAATAGCGGTAGTTTTTTTAAAAACCCAATAATTTCGCTAAAAGAACTAAGCAAATTACAAGACAATTTTGAGGACATCCCATTTTATAAAATTTCAGATGATGACGTTAAAGTACCCGCAGGTTGGTTAATTGAAAAAGCAGGATTTAAAGGCAAACGCTTTAATGATTATGGCGTGCACAATAAACAAGCCCTGGTCTTAGTTAACTATGGAAGTGCAAGTGGTAGCGATATTTATAAATTAGCCAAACTCATACAAAAAACGGTAAAGCGACTTTTTAATATCACTATAGAAACTGAAGTCAATATTATATAAAACAAAAGTCGCAACGGAATTGCGACTTGTGAATTTAGAATGATTTTTTTTGAAAACGCTATTAATCAAATCCTAAAGGACAAAAATTCATTCTAATACGATTTGTATTACGCCTTTTTTCTGGCGTATATTTAATATTTACGAATATAATACGATTTTAAACGTTTTAAAAATCAAAATTAAACTATTTTAATATTTTGAATATCACAGCCTTAGAACAAAGCATTATCGACTTACTTCAAAGTGGGGATAAACGTGCTCTAGATTTACTTTACGAGAACTACTCAAATAGTCTGTATGGTGTCATTTTAAAAATCACAATTAATGAGGAAATTGCGCAAGATGCCTTACAAGAAACCTTTATAAAAGTTTGGAAAAACGCCTCTAAATACGATTCTAGCAAGGCAAAACTTTTCACCTGGTTATTTCGTATCGCACGAAATACAGCCATTGACAAACTAAGAAGTTATAATAAACGCTATAAAAAAGAAATCCAAATTGAGACTTCTAACGTATATATCTTACCAACATCGAATTTAAACCAAGATGTCATGGACATTAAAGAACATGTTGGGCGATTAGATCAAAAGTATCAAATTGTGTTAGACGCTTTGTTTTTTCAAGGGATGACACAACAAGAAGCCAGTGACGAATTAGACATTCCACTTGGTACTATAAAATCTAGATTAAAAATAGGATTAAGAGAACTTAAAAAAGTTTACAGTCCATAACACCTTTAATCATGGAAACAAAATTACATACCTTTTTAGAATCCAAATTACTGCTAAAGTATTTGGTAGGCGAAACCTCTTTAGACGAATCAAAAGAAGTTGAGCATTTTATTTCTAATTATCCAGAAGCCGCAAAAGCTTATGAAATCCTTCAGAATAATTTAGAAATTATAGCCAAAGCAGGAGCTGTTGACGTTCCTAATCATATATTGAAAGACATTCTAGACTCACTTGACGAAAAGAATGAAACTAAAGTCATTCAGTTGGTACAAAACAGAAAAACACCATGGTACAGCATCGCATCAAGTGCTGCCGCAGTTCTGTTTGCCGTAACGTCATTTTTTCTGTATCAAAAAAATCAGAATTTAAATGACGAAAACAGAGTTGTTGTTGAAGAGATTTTTGATTTAAGAAGTGACATTGATAAACACAATATGCAATTAGACGAGCTTTCAAAACAACTTCAAAAATTAAATGATCCTGATGCAAAAAAATATGTCTTTAATGGGAATGATCGCGCCAAAAATTTAAAAACAGTAGCCTACATTAATTCGGTAGACAAAACATCGATGATTGATGTGATTACCTTGCCACAATTGCCAAAAGAACAGCATTATCAAATTTGGGCAGAGTTGCAAGACCGAATGGTTAACCTTGGTATTTTAGACGAGTCTGATCGTAAATTAAAACAAATTCCGTATTTAGAAGATGCTTTAGCACTGAGTATTAAAATAGGAACAAAAGGGCACCAATCTGATGAAAACGACACCGAAGTTGCTGAAATTTCTTTAAAGGAAGACAAATAAGACGAGATAAATTAATCTCAAATAAAAAAAGAGGCCCATTTTATGTGCCTCTTTTTTTATGGAGTAGTGCGACTTATTGCTTTTCAAAAACTGCTTTGTGAATTAAACGACCAGCTGCGACTAACCCAAGTTAATGTAGACTCGATTTTCTAAAAATAAATGTAAAAACAGTATCTTTGTATTAAATTTATTAAATCCATGGAATTATTATTACTCACATTAGGATTATTAGCTTTAGCCGTAGGCGGAATTGCAATAAAATTATGGGCCAAAAAAGACGGTGAATTTGCTGGGACTTGTGCTAGCCAAAATCCAATGCTCAACAAAGACGGTCAAGCTTGTGGTTTCTGCGGAAAAACACCAGATCAATACAAGGACTGTAGTGAACCTCAACACTCATAAGCACAAATGTCGTTTCACTCGATGTTGTTATTTGTTTTTATTGCAGTTGTCAGTATTCAAATAACCTATTACCTTAGTTTTCTTTTTTCGTTTGCCATAAAAAAAGCCGAATCAGCCTCAAAACAGACCATCCCGGTTTCTATTATTATCTCCGCAAAAAACGAGGCGGACAATTTAAAAAAAAACCTTCCTTCCATACTCAATCAAGACTATTCAGATTTTGAAGTTGTTTTGGTTAACGATAGTTCTTCAGACAAAACGCTTAAAGTTATGAAGCGTTTTGAATCTGAGTACCCAAATATTAAGGTGGTCGATGTCAAACCGAATGAAACCTTTTGGGGTAACAAAAAATATGCCTTATCACTTGGCATAAAAGTCTCTAAATATGATTTTCTCGTCTTTACAGATGCCGACTGCATACCGAGCTCTAAGCAATGGCTAAGCCATATTAGCAGTAATTTTTCAAATGAAAAAACTATCGTTTTAGGTTACAGTGCCTATGCTAAACGTAAATTTTCATTTTTAAATAAGCTCATCCGCTTTGAAACGGTAATGACGGCCTTACAATATTTTTCGTATACCAATTTGAGAATGCCTTACATGGGAGTTGGAAGAAATTTGGCTTACAAAAAAGAATTGTTTTTTAATAATTCTGGTTTCAACAACCATATGAAACTTAAATCGGGTGACGACGATTTATTTATCAATGAAGTGGCAAACTATGGGAATACATCACTATGTTTTAATCCAGATAGTTTTACAATTTCAGAACCAAAAACGACTTATAGAGCATGGATTCTTCAAAAAAGAAGGCACATTAGTACGGCTAATTTTTATAAATTAAAGCATAAATTTTTCCTAGGGCTGTTCTACACATCTCAATTAGTATACTGGATATTAGGCATCACTTTAATCTTACTTGGCTATAATTGGAAATGGATTGTGGGTCTAATGGCATTGAGATTAGCTATACAACTGATTTGTTTAGGATACACCGCCAAAAAATTTAATGAAATAGACTTAATCGTACTGACACCAATCTTAGAATTATTTTTAATTACTACACAATTAAGTATTTTTATTGCTAATTTTATATCTAAACCCAAACATTGGAAATAAAAGAAGCGATTAGCAAAGCCAAAAAAAACAATCAAATTGCATTTAAATTTCTGTTGGATACCTATTGGAATGATGTCTATCTATTTCAACTTAAGCGCACAGAAAATGAAAATGATGCTGAAGACATTACCATACAGACCTTTTCTAAGGCTTTCGATAAAATTAAAACCTATAATGAGGACTATAAATTTAAGACGTGGCTCATCACCATTTCTAAAAACATTCATATTGATTTAGTGCGAAAGCTTAATAAATCTATTAAAAATACCTCTAAAGACAATGAGAATAATTACTTAGACATTGTTGATGACTCTCCTTCACCTGAGGATAAAATTATTACAGAGCAGAATTTAGCAAAACTGTTGCGCGATATAAAAAAATTAAAACCACATTACCAGCAAGTTATTAACCTTAGATATTTTCAAGAATTGAGTTACAAAGAAATTTCTGAAGAATTAAAAGAGCCTATTAATAATGTTAAAGTAAAATTACTAAGAGCAAAAAAATTACTCGCTGAGATTATCACAAAAACCTAATGTATACCTCACTAAAGAAATTTGGCCCGGGTTTATTGTTCGCCGGGGCTGCCATAGGAGTTTCTCATCTTGTACAATCTACAAGAGCTGGAGCTGATTTTGGTTTAGGATTACTTTGGGCCTTACTACTGGTTAACGTATTTAAGTATCCATTTTTTCAATATGGACCGCGCTATGCCTCTGCCACTGGCGAAAGCTTATTAGATGGTTATTACAAACTAGGTAAAGGTGTTTTAATCACCTATTTTATTTTAATCCTAGCCACGATGTTTACCATTCAAACAGCAGTTACCATCGTTACCGCAGGATTGGCAAATTCTATTTTTGGAGATATTAGTTTTTTAAATTTTGGTTTTAGCAGCATCACAAGTATAGAAATTTGGACAGTCATTATCCTCATCATCTGTTTAATCGTTTTATTTATAGGAAAATACAGAGCTTTAGATCGACTGATCAAATTTATTATCGTCACCCTAACCATAAGCACCTTGGTGGCAGTAAGTTTTGCTTACAATAATTTTGAAAATGCCATTTCTTTTACCCAAATACTACCCAAAAATAGTGTTGAAATCGCATTTCTAATTGCCTTTATGGGATGGATGCCTGCTCCTTTAGACATTTCGA
>CAYMDB010000041.1:0-13089 GCA_964388865.1 uncultured Flavobacteriaceae bacterium | reverse complement strand
TAAAGACAGTACGCTATACTTTTCGTCTGATGGCTATTTAAATTTGGGATTACTCGATATTTATAAATCGAATATCTTAAAAGGAGACGACTCAGAGCCCGAAAATCTCGGCGCACCTTATAATAGTGGTTACGACGATTTTGCATTCTTTATCAATTCAGAAAATCAAAGAGGCTATTTTTCATCCAACAGACCTAATGGTAAAGGAAGTGATGATATTTATGGTTTTAATTCAAAAAAATGCCAACAAATACTTAAAGGTGTGGCAAGAGACAGCATTTCTGGAATACCATTAAATGCTGTTACAGTGCGCTTAATTGATGATACAGGTAAAGTTATTGAAGAAGTTACAACCGAAGACAATGGCGAATACACTTTTGATGTCAATTGTAACAAAACCTATTCCATCGTTGGAAGCAAGACCGATTATAAAGAAGATAAAAAGTCAATCATCACAACAGACGAAGACGAAAAAGAACATATAGTTGACCTCGCCTTAACTCCACTAATTTGGGATAACCAAATTGTTATTAACCCTATATTCTTTGATTTTGATAAATGGGATATTCGCACTGATGCCCAATACGAATTAGAGAATATTGTAGACGTTATGCGTAAACATCCTCAAATGATTATTAAAATTGAATCTCATACCGACAGCAGAGGTTCTGACCGTTATAATTTAAAGTTATCAGACCGACGTGCTAAATCTACCAGAGATTATCTCCTTTCAAGAGGTGTAGCTCCTGATAGAATAACAAGTGCTATTGGTTATGGTGAAACCCAACTCTTGAATGAATGTGCTAATGGTGTACCATGCACCGAGGAACAACATCAACTCAACAGACGATCCTATTTTTATATCCTAAACGATTAATTTACCCTCAAATTAATGTAAAAAAGCAAGTGCCAAATGGTCTTGCTTTTGTTTTATAAACACATCAAGAAAAAAATGGAAGTTACCGCAGATTACCTATAGAGTTTTTAATATATCACTGTTTTGCGAAAAAAGACATAAAGACACTTGCGTTTAGAATAAAGCACAAGGACTTTAATATACATAATTAATAAACATCGGACATTGAGAGATTCATTTAGGTAAATTTCTTGTTTAAAACTTATAGCAAGACATATGCTCTTTTATTTTGTGTTCTTCAAAACCAAAACGCTCTGCACTGGTGCAAAATTCAGTTTCAGAAATTAAAGCAACCCCTTCCACTTGACCAAGTTCTATAGATGATCCTAAAAAATAGACTTTGGGTGCCGTTTTAAAAATTAATGTTACATCGGCATTAATTTGCTGTTGCATATAATAAACTTCACCCTCAAAGGTGTAACCAATCAAGGCAACCGTTGTTTTCTTGTTTTGGGTAATGGCATCTGCACCGGTGACTAAAAAACCAACATCAAAAGCCTCTAACAATTTTGCTTCTTGTTTTCCTTCTTTTATGTCTAAAGTATAATGATGCGTCTTAAAACTTTTCCATTCTTTAGTGAATATGTGGAGCTTTCCACTGTGGACATACATAGCTTCACAATCAAAGTCATGATCTCGGTTTCTAATGGAAAAATCCTTTTGCTCGGGATATGAAAATCGAATGGTTTTAACTTCAATTTCCTGATAAGAGGTGGAGTCTAAAATTGATTTATCAAAATAGTATACACGCAGATCTTTCCGATTACCGCGATTGTTACCGAAGTCACCAACAAAAATCTGAGTATTACTCATAGCTATACTTTCAAAATCGACATTATTTTTATTTTTAAACGCGATTGTTTTAGTGATTTTAGCCTCAGTGTCTTTGGAAATTTGATATACCGCGGCTTCACCCCCACTATCATTAAAACCTAAATAGCTGTCATTTAACAACAATAAGCCCGAAATTTCTTCTAAAGCATCTGGTAATGTTATGGTTTGATATGGGATAAATTCCGCGGTTTGAGTAGATTTTTGGTATTGAATACCTCCATTTTTTCTAACCACTTTTGAAGACGAACATGCACAACATAAAGTCGCCAAAGCGACAACGATAACAAATTTAGAACTATTCATAACTTTGAATATTAAGGTTGCGAAGTTAATTTAATTTAGAGATTTTATAAACGTTATAGATTATGGTAATGTAAACAAAGCTATGTTCGTAAAATTATTGTGTTTAATACTCTGATTACCAGTTAAAAATAAATCAAACAGTTTAGAATTACTGAAACAGAATTAAATAAGCTTAATTTCTGTATAAAATAATAGCAGAAAAGAATCTTCTCTTAGAGTTTATTCTTAACTGCTATTTTTCTTTTTTATCTAAAAAGAGTGGGTATTCTATTCTTTAACAAATATAGGTTTGTCTTTATCTTCAAATACTAAAAAGTAAATGCCCTTTTTTAGGTGTTGGACGTCAATTTTATCTGAGCTGAATACGTTCCCTTTACCAACTATGACGCCCTAAAGTTATAAAATACATAATCTTCTGCTTGATGTAAACCCTTTACCTGAATAAAATTATTAGGCGGGTTTGGATGAACATTAAGCTCTTTGTTATTTAAACTAAAATTAACAGCGTAGTTAGCCATCTTAGCTGTTTTTTTGCGGATTTTTGAGCGTAAACACTGTTTAAACCAAACATAACAACTGCTGTAAAATGTAAATTTGCATCATTTGTTTAATGTTTAATTATTGGTTTGTAAAATATGATTAATCTTAAGTTTGGAATTAAGTAAAAATTATAGGCTATCGTTTAATAAAAATATTGGTAAAATACCAATGTCCTTCATCATTTTGTTCGGCAGATACATCAAAATCAGTGTAGTCGCCTTCCATGGTGTCTCGGTGCGTTGGACTGTTAATCCAAGCATTAACAACAGACTGAGCAGAGTTAAAACCGTAAGCTACATTTTCTGAAACTGCATCAGCATCGGCATTAGCTTGTAAGCTTTGTTTTCTTTGGAAGAAATTATCATGAGACACATAATTGACCGCTCTCATATAATCCGTGTGTGTAAAGGCAACAGCTTTAACAGTAGAATGAGCGTTTAAAGGATTTAAACCTTCATTAATTCTGAAGGCATTTATGCGCTCCATAATTTCAATCTCAATTTGTTTTGTTTCTGGGGCAACTTGCAGATTAATTGCATCAATTTGGTCGTCAATACTCGTTTCTGTAGAGCAAGATGAAAGGCCTAAAAATGCAACGACAGCCACGAATGGCAATAGTTTAGCAGCTTTCATAAGTAGGTATTTAGGTTTGGGATTACTAAATTACAATCCTACTTTTGCTAATATGTTAAATAAATGTTAAAATCGATAAACAACGTGTATTTTGTCGTTTTTTATTGCAAATCATCGATGAAATACATATTTTGAGACAAGAAATATACTTTTAAACGTACAAAACTTACGTTTCATCGATAAAGCTACGATTTTTATGGGGCCAAGCGTTCAATTTTCCAATTGTAATCACTTTGTAACTGATAACGTATTCTATCGTGAAGTCTATTTGGGCGTCCTTGCCAAAATTCAAGTTCAACTGGTTTTACAATAAATCCTCCCCAATGCTTTGGCCTTTCAATCTCTTTACCTTCGTATTTAGTTTCTAAAGTTTTTAATTTTGTTTCGAGCTCCTGTCGATCCTTCACCACTTCACTCTGATTAGAAACTACAGCGCCCAATTGACTGCCTCGTGGTCGCGATTCAAAATAACCATCACTTAAATTTTCGGAAATTTTTTCAGCCTCACCTTTTATAATAATTTGGCGCTCCGCCGACGGCCAAAAAAAAGATAAACACACCTTAGGATTTTTGGTTATGGCGTGGCCTTTCTCACTGTTGTAATTGGTGTAAAATATAAAACCTTCGTAGGTATACTTTTTCAGCAGCACTACTCTACTCTTTGGAAAACCATCTAATCCTAAAGTTGAAATCGTCATGGCATTTGTCTCACCGACATTAAAATGCGTATCGACTTCAATAAACCAATTTCTGAATAATTCAAGTGGATTTTCAGGTACACTTTTTAATAATAATTCGCCCTTTTCGTAGGACTGTCTGTAGTTGCTTAAATCTTTTTCCATAGTGAATGTAAAGATACTTCAATTTTTTATTTCGGTAAAAAAAAGACTACATTAGACCCAAAAATAATTAAATGAAGTTTGAAGATTCCCCGATTTCAAAATCATTAGTCTACAAAAAAGTGGTCCTAGATTTTGGCTGTTATTATTTATGTGATCGTTTTTTTATTATGGAAATTAATGAAGGTGAACATTTTAACTGGGATAAATTAAATCAACTTTTAAGCTCCTTAGAGACTAATTTTGGTCTGCATAAAACCTTTGCTTATATCGCAAATCGTGTTAATGCCTATTCTATCGACCCTGTTCTTTGGTCTTATTTTGATAAAGATGATAGCATTTTAGTAGCAGCTTCCATTGTAAGTTATAGAGATTCTACATTTTTAAGTGCCAATATTGAGAAACAATTGGCCTCAATTCCTATTAAACGAGCCCTAAGTTTAGAAGAGGCTCTTGGTTGGGTGCAGCAGTTGCGGGAGTTGAATTAAAATGCAAACTGTTTCACATCCTTTGCTAAAAGTACATTTTCAAATACAGTTTCAGTTGCAGATTTGAATTCTTGACTGTCATTTTATCGTGCTGTATGATGACCAAAAACTAAGGTCTTTAAATGTGCTTTTTTGGCATTAGAAACGACTTTTTTTTGCTGTGCTCTACACTAGTTGGATACGTATGGTTTTAAACGTTAAAAAAACCGAATCATCTTTATTTTAATTTTAAGCCAAACATTTGAGAACATAAAACCAATAATTATAAAAACTTTTAAAAGTTTAATTTTCAGAGAAATTTTTAAAGCACAAGGTAAACTAAAAACATTACGAAGATTACATTTCTTCCATATTATTAAACAAAGGACCAAACTCCAAAGCGATAATCTTAATTTATAGTTTTTGGAGTTTGGTTTAAAAACTCAATTTTTTTGCTTAATAGTATCAATGGTGTTTTAATTTTTAAGAACTTTTCTGACTGCTTGTTCATTATCGGCTGTAAAACTGAGCACATAAAGACCTGAAGGTACGTCTAAATTTATACTACCATATCTAATGCTTCCGTGTTGCATTTGCTTCAACAATCGACCGCTAGAGTCAAAAACCTTAATTTCCACAGACCCATAAAATTTACCCAAAGAAAAGTTTACTGTTCGACTCGTTGGATTTGGATAAAGTTTTAAGCCTTTAATGTCTGAAAAAATTTCAATATCTAAGGTTGAAATATCAAAAGGCTCTGATATGATACTGCTCCATATACCCGCCGAATCTTGAAAACGCAAATTAAAATAATGATTACCTATACCCAGACCTACATTTTCAGGGACTACAAAAGTATCTAAATCAAATAGGTTGATCTCTGAGATAGTAAAATTAGATGTGTTCGCATAATCATCATTAAACCAATATTCATAAGCTACAATATCTTTGAGCACGGTGACATCGTTAGGAGTTTTATAAAAGAAATTACTTTGGACAGTGCTCCATTGTTCCTCATCATCTTTAAATCGCATATTGAAAATATGCAAGCCTTCGGTTAAATCCGTAGTTGTATAATTTGTGTTTAGTACTATTTGAAAATTATTGTCTATTGTATTACTTATCAAATTAGTATAGTCATCATCAAACCAATATTCCACTTCAACAATTGCTGGATTGGGAATAGTGAATGCAGAAGGTAATTTATAAAAGAAATTACTTTGGACAGTGCTCCACTGGCCCACTTCGTCCTTAAATCGCGCATTAAAAACATGCAGACCTTCGGTTAAATCCGTAGTTGTATAATTTGTGTTTAGTACTATTTGAAAATTATTGTCTGTTGTATTACTTATCAAATTAGTATAGTCATCATCAAACCAATATTCCATTTCAACAATTGTTGGACTCGAAATGTCAGATATAGCAGGTAATTTATAGAAGAAATTACTCGAAACTAAGCTAGATTGTCCTGAGTTATCCTTGGCTATTGCATTAACACTATGTAATCCAGAATTTAAAAAACTAGCGTCTAAATAAGTATTAAGACTAAAGCTTGGTACATTTCCTGTGGGCAACTCTACTCGACTTGCATAATCACTATCAAACCAATAGTGAAATTCATCAATAGTGTTTTGAGCGTAGAGGCTTATTGAAAACAGCGACCAAACTATTAAGAGATATACTTTCATCACTAATTGTTTTGAGCTTCTACAGTAATTTGAATAGGTAATTCACCAGCTGCATTTGTTTGCGATCCTACAGACTTGAATGTAATATGTGGATTTGAAGGGATAGATAAATCCTTAAATACAAAAACTCCGCCGTAGATTCCAACCTGTGTGCCGTCAGTTCCTAAATAGGTGTCTGGGGCAACTAAATGATAATCGTTAGTATAATCAAATGCAGAGCCTGATTGATTGACGAAGACATTGGAATAATCTACATCGTAATAATTATCCACAAATGTATTGTTTCCAGTAGCCGGAATGCTGCTCTTAAAAACATTCTTAGTAAAAGTACTCATTTCACAACTAATTTGTATCGAACCAGGCTCTAAAACTAAATTATTAGAAATAAGGCAATTATCATTATTATTGAATGTGTAATAATTTTCATATGGAAAAAGTAAAATATTATTATTTATTAAGATGTTAGTTCCATTATAAAGAGGTCCATTAATAATATTATTGCTTACAATAGAAGAGGATAAATTATTCATCGCTAAAGTACCAGTAATAATATTTTCAATAATATAAATATTAGTGCATTGATTTCCATTTCCTAACGTGCCATTAAAGCTTATATCTGTTAATTTACAACGCTTTATAGTAACATTACTTATCTCTTGGTTTGCACCAAAGTTTAATTGGCTAGTAAATTCTATTCCTTCAAGATGTAAGCCATCAGCATTCTCATTGATTGTAACTCCACCTGAGATAATAGTTGCATTTGTCGCCTCAGTAGCACTAGGATAATGTCCTGTTCCAATAATTGTTATAGATTTATCTATTACAAATCCAGGAAAAGTTATACCCGGTAAATAAAGAATGTCTCCGTCAATCGCAGCTGCATAAGCATCAGCAAACGGGGATGCACCACCAAAAATAGTTGTCGTTCCGGCGCTTTCAAGTGCCACTTTCTGTTGCGCAAACCCAAAATTAAAGGCGACAACAAGAATTAATGTAAGTAATGTTGTTTTCATGATATATAAATTTTAATTATTGAAAGTTGTATTTTTTCTTAAACCCTCAAATTTAAAAACCCATCTTCTTTTTTTAAATGACGATGGTCATAAATCGCAAAAAAAAATTAAAGCTTAAACCTACTTTTAAATTTGAAAAATCATTAGTAAGTAGTGCTATTGAACCAATTCTGTGTCTAATTAGTCCGTAAGTCCAGTCAAACTTTATAATTTCATGTTGAAGCGATTATAAAAAGTTTTTTAAGCCGTAAAAATTGACTAATCGAAGTGAATTCTTTCTAGAAAAGGATGTGCGATTATTATAGAATTTTTATGAGTTAAAGTCACATTATAGATTTCTCAATAACAAAAAGAGCCTTTTTCTAAATTAAATTCTTTTATAATTTTTAACAGTAGAAAACTCTTATTGTTTTGTAAAGTGATTTTTAGATTAACAATATGGGAACCTATGCTTGATGATTTTTCGTTCTAGAAACCTAATCACCTATAACTTACCTAAAATTCAAACTGTTTCCCATCCTTTGCTAATAGTACATTTTCAAATACAGTTTCAGCTTCAGATTTAAATTCTTGGTAGCCATTGTATCGGGTTGAGTAATGGCCTAAGATTAAGGTCTTGGCATTTGCTTTTTTGGCAATGGTAGCGGCTTGTTTTGCAGTACTGTGTTTTGTTGGTATGCAGAGTGCTTCGTTTTTATCTAAAAAAGTGGACTCGTGATACAAAACGGTCACATCCTTTATCATTGGAATAATGCTCTCACTATACATCGTGTCGCTGCAAAAGGCATAACTTTTTGAAGGCATTGGATCCTTAGTTACCGTATCGTTTTTAATAAGGATGCCGTCTTCATTTTCTACATCTCCTCCTTGTTTCAATTTTCGAAAATAGGCCTTATCAATATTTGCATTTAAAGCAGCATTGATATCTAATTTGCGGTCGTTTTCCTTTTCTTTAAATAAGAATCCATTAGTATAAACCCTGTGATCTAGTGGAATGGTATAAACTTCGACCTTAGCGTCTTCAAAAATTAATTCGGAAGTTGTAGCCGTCAATTCATGAAAAATAAGCGGAAAGTTGGTCCAGGAATCTGATAATTTCATTTGAAGCGTTATCACTTCTTTCAGTCCTTTGGGCGCATAAATATGAAGTGGAGTTTCCCGAGTTAATAACCTAAAGGTGCTAACGAGTCCGACTAAGCCAAAATAGTGATCGCCATGTAAATGCGAAATAAAAATATGTTTAATCCTTGAGAATTTGACCTTATGACGTCTTAGCTCTACTTGGGTGCCTTCACCACAATCGATAAGAAAGGTGTGGTTTTTTATTTCTAAAACTTGTGACGTAGGATTGGTATCTGTTCGAGGCGTGGCGCTATGACAACCTAAGATTGTTAATTTCATAGGGTTTAAAAGCCTAAATCGCGTTCAATGTCTTCCATTTCCACAACATCATAGGCTTCATGCAAGGTTGGTACTACAACAATTTCATCTGGCATATCGTCATAATTCGCTTTGTCAGATACCACGACAAATGATTTTTTATCGCTTCGATGATTATTACTAAGACTTAGAAATTTAACAATATCCTCTAAGGTAAGTCTATCAATACTCGTTAAATTAACGATAAGATGATAGTGTTTATACTTGTCGTAGGCCTGTTCAATATTATGAACCAAAGTTTTTACAGACGCTTTTTCTTGAGTTATTATGGTGATATTTCCATCTCTATCTACGATCATAAGCTATTGTTTTATTTTAGACGCTAATAAGTAAATTACGGCCATTCGTATGGCGACACCATTTTCAACCTGATTCAAAATAATGGCCTGTTTAGAGTCTGCAACGTCACTAGTAATTTCAACGCCTCGGTTTATGGGTCCAGGATGCATAATTACAATGTCTTTTTTTAAGGCATCTAAAAGTTCCTTATTCACACCATATTGTTGGGTATATTCTCGCGTAGACGGGAAATAACTAATGTCCATACGTTCATTTTGAACACGTAACATATTAGCAACATCACACCATTCTAAGGCTTTTTTTAAATTAGTTTCCACACTAACTCCCAACTCTTTTATATACTTTGGAAGTAAGGTTTTTGGGCCGCATACCATAACATTTGCACCCTGTAATTGCAAGGCGTAAATATTAGACAGTGCTACTCTGCTGTGCAAAATATCACCCACAATAACCACATTTTTACCTTTAACACCTCCTAATTTTTCTCTTATGGAATAGGAATCTAATAAGGCTTGTGTAGGATGCTCATGCGCTCCATCACCGGCATTGACGATACTTGCCTTTACGTGTTTGGATAAAAATACTCCAGCGCCAGGATTTGGGTGTCGCATCACTACCATATCTACTTTCATAGAAAGAATATTGTTAACCGTGTCTATTAAGGTTTCGCCTTTTTTTACGGAGGATTGGGATGCTGAAAAATTAATCACATCGGCTGAGAGTCGTTTTTCTGCCAATTCAAAAGATAATTTGGTTCGAGTTGAATTTTCAAAAAACAGATTGGCAATAGTGATATCTCTTAGTGAAGGCACCTTTTTAATCGGGCGGTTTATCACTTCTTTAAACTGGTCTGCAGTTTCAAAAATAAGATCTATATCTTTTGTATTAAGATATTTAATTCCTAATAAGTGATTGACACTTAATTCACTCATAATTTTAGTGTTCTGTATTTAGTCTCAGAGACTCTCAATTATTTATCTATTAAATATACGGCGTCTTCACCTTCATTTTCTAACCATTTTACTTTTACCTTTTGGTAATCTATGGCATCTACTTGTCGGCCATTATAGTTAGGCTGAATAGGCAAATGTCTACTAAAACGGCGATCTATTAGGGTTAGTAATTCTATATTTTGTGGTCTTCCGAAGGATTGAATAGCGGTTAGTGCGGCTCTAATACTTCGTCCCGTATACAACACATCATCTATAAAGACAACGTTTTTATCCTCTACGATAAAGTCTATTGTGGTGGTATTGGCTTCTAAAGGTTTGTCTCCTCTCCTAAAATCATCTCTAAAAAATGTAATATCTAAATGACCCAGTTGGATGTTCTTAACATTGTATGCTTTGGTAAGCATTTGTGCCAAACGCTCTGCTAAAAACTTGCCTCTTGGTTGTATGCCAATAAGAACGGTATTAGTAAAATCATCGTGATTCTCAATAAGTTGGCAAGCCAATCTGTGAAGGGTGATATTGACTTCTTTAGAGTTAAGTAATACTTTTTGACTCATTTAGGATCCAAACAAATGTTAAAAACAAATTTAAGATAAAAAAAATTGAATTCAATAGTTTTATGGCTTAAAGACACGAAGAGTGATCGCTGAGAACAATAAATAAAAAAGCCTCTCGAACACCGAGAGGCTTTAATTAATAGATTAATGAGATTCTTGCTTAAGCAGGAATTGGGATTATTTTTTCCCGTCCATTTTATCTTTTAACTCTTGTAGTGCGTCATTGGCATCACCTAGAGTTGGTTTAGATTCTGCAGCTTGTGCTTCAGCTTTTTTAACAGCTTGCTTCACAATTTTAGCTTCTTCTTCTCTAAATACTGCGGTATGAGATGCTACAACACGCTTGAATTCTTTATTAAATTCAATGATCTTGTATTCTGCTTCTTCACCTTTACCAAGTTTAGAGCCATCTTCTTTCTCTAAGTGACGAGCTGGTACAAATGCAACGATATCCTCGTTAAATTCAATGGTTGCGCCTTTATCTACCATTTCGGTAATAGCAGCGGTGTGCGATGTACCTACAGCAAAATCAGTTTCGTATTTGTCCCAAGGGTTAACCTCTGTTTGTTTGTGCCCTAGAGATAATTTACGGCCTTCAACATCTAATTCTAATACCACAACATCTAAAGTATCACCTACGTTACAAAATTCTGATGGGTGCTTAATTTTCTTAGTCCAAGATAGATCCGAAATATAAATTAATCCGTCAATACCTTCTTCTAATTCTACAAAAACGCCAAAGTTTGTAAAGTTACGCACAATACCACTGTGTTTAGAACCAACAGGATATTTGGTTGTAATATCAGTCCATGGATCTGGTGTTAATTGCTTAATACCAAGAGACATTTTTCTGTCCTCTCTATCGATAGTTAAAATAACCGCATCGATTTCATCACCAACGTTTACAAAATCTTGAGCCGAACGTAAATGTGTAGACCAAGACATTTCGCTAACGTGTACTAAACCTTCTACACCGTCAACTACCTCGATAAATGCACCGTAATCAGCGATTACAACAACTTTACCTTTTACTTTGTCACCCACTTTTACGTCTTCACCTAAAGCTTCCCAAGGATGTTTAGATAATTGTTTAAGACCTAATTGGATTCTAGATTTGTTTTCGTCAAAATCTAAAATAACAACATTTAATTTTTGATCGAGTTCAACAATCTCATTTGGATGATTGATACGTGACCAAGATAAATCTGTAATATGAACTAAACCATCTACACCACCTAAATCGATAAACACACCATAAGACGTAATGTTTTTCACAATACCTTCTAAGACTTGTCCTTTTTCTAGTTGACCAATGATTTCTTTCTTTTGTTCTTCGATATCAGCTTCAATAAGCGCTTTATGAGAGACGACTATGTTTTTGAACTCGTGGTTGATTTTCACAACTTTAAATTCCATAGTTTTATTGACATACTGATCGTAATCTCTAATGGGTTTCACATCAATTTGAGAACCTGGTAAGAAGGCTTCAATACCAAATACGTCAACAATCATTCCACCTTTAGTTCTGCATTTTACAAAACCGTTTACAATTTCGCCAGTATCGTGTGCATTGTTTACACGCTCCCATGCCTTGATAACACGGGCTTTTCTGTGCGATAATACCAATTGACCCGTAGCGTCTTCACGTACATCAATTAATACCTCTACTTTGTCACCAACTTTTAAATCTGGATTGTAACGGAACTCGTTAAGAGAAATTACACCTTCTGATTTTGCATTGATGTCGATAATGGCATCACGATCTGTGATAGTGATTACAGTACCTTCTACAACTTCGTCATCTAAAGTGTCAACGAAATTTTCAGATACTAATTTTTCAAATTCTTCTAATTTTTGGTCCGCTACCTGCTCAATTCCTTCTTCGTAATTGTGCCAATCGAACTCTTTTAAGAATTTTTCTGGATTTGCTTGAGCTTCAGATATTGCTGGATCCTCAACTGTAGTTGCTTCTCCCGAAACTTCGGGATCAGCTTGATTTGTTTCTTTTTCAGACATTTGCTGAATTATAAATTTGTATTCTGTAACGTTTAAAGAGTTGCGGAAAAATTTACAGAAGTTATTAGTTAAAATTGTTTTGCCTTTTCATTCTTTCTATGTCCGCTAAAAAGGAGTGCAAAATTAATATATTTTATTCTGAAAACCAAATACTAATTAACTGACTTTTACTTATATCCTCAGTCGTGTTATCAACACTATTATTAATCCCAAAATTATCCTTAAAAAACAAGTCAAAATTTGTTATATTTACCTCAATATATTAGAAACTAAAAACTTATATTAATTAAAACAAATAATTATGATCAAATCAAAATATCAAGACGTTCTTGATTTAGGTGAAAAACTAAACATAAAAGAAGGAAAAGTTGAAGAAGCTGACGGAAAACTCAAAGTTTGGGGTACAGCTTCCAACCAATATGAAAAAGATCTCCTTTGGGATAAAATAAAAGCAATAGGTGGTGAACAACCTTCTGATATCATGGCCGATATTAAAGTCGCTGATACTTCTGTTTATGCTAGACATACCGTGAAATCTGGTGAAACTTTGGGTAAAATTGCAAAGCATTACTATGGAGATGCCATGAAGT
>CAYMDB010000040.1:0-13368 GCA_964388865.1 uncultured Flavobacteriaceae bacterium | reverse complement strand
TTAAATGTTTTATTGAACGCCTGATTTGCAGATTTTATACGAAGATCTTTACCTAAAACAAGCAATGAATCGTGCATGGTAGAAACAATGGCGCTAGAATATTCATAAGATTCGTTCAGCAAATCGATACGTGTTTGCAGCTCTTGATTGCTAGTAATGAGTTCCTCGTTAGACGATTCTATTTCTTCTTTCGACGTTTCTAATTCTTCATTCACCGTTTGCAGTTCTTCGTTGCTAGAAACCACTTCTTCATGTGCACTTTGCAGTTCTTCATTAAAAGCTTCATGTTCTTGCATAATTGAGAGGGCATCCGCACGTGCTGCTGCTAATTCTAACCCTAATTTTTTTATTCTTTGGTCTTTAGCCAGGTTGGTATTATTTAAGCCTTTTGCGTCATGCGAGTATATTGCAGCTTGGTCGTGTTCAGCAAAAATGACAAGGAGTAAAGGTTCGTCCCAACTAATATCTATAGGTTCAGCGTTAAGCGGAACAATTTCAATACTGATGACTTTGACTTCGGAATTTAATTTCATTTCAATTCCGGTTTTCCGGATGCGTTCATTCGTTTTAATGACTTTTGAAATGGTATTGCGCAATTCAAAAGCAATTTCAGGCCGGGCTATCTTTAAAATATTAAAAGTGGCTTTACCTTTTGGGTGCGACAAAAACACATCGGTGGTACCGCGAAATTGAAGGATTTCCATTTGGTGGTTAATTACCACACTGTGGCATAAATTCTGACACCAAGACCTCGTCAACAGACAAATCTAATTGTTGCTCAGAAACGGAAAAATTGACTTGTCGTTTAGTTTTACTTCCAAAGGAAATAGTTTTATGAGCAGAGGGTTTTTGTTTAGACGTCTTAGTTAATTTAGGCAAACGGTGTTGTCCTGAATTTGCCTTGCGCGTAAATATTTTATACTTGCTGTTTGAGAGTTTAAATAGATGCGACGAGTGACTGATGTTTTCTGATTTACCCAGCATTAAAAAGCCATCACTATTTAAAGCGTAATGAAAGGTGTTGACCGCCTTTTTTTGAGCCGCTGTATCTAAATAAATAAAGAGATTGCAACAACTAATAAAATTTAGACGCGAAAAAGGAGGATCGGTTAAAATATTATGCGGAGCAAACACACACATATCGCGCACTGCCTTATTGACGCGGAAGCCACCATCTGCTTTGGTTAAAAAACGTTGAATGCGTTGTGGTGAAACCGTTTCTAGTTCTTGCTTAGTATACACTCCAATTCGCGCCTTACTTATAGCATGCTCACTGAGGTCGGTTGCAAAAATTTGAATGGGTATGTTTAGGTCTTGTTTTTCATTTATTTCTAGCAACATCATGGCAATAGAATAGGCTTCCTCGCCAGTAGAGCAGACGGGTACCCCAATGCGAAGTGATTCCCCTTCAATTTTTCCTTTTAATAATTTTGGAAGAAGATGGGTGCGCAAGTACTTATGTGTATCAAAATCACGGAAAAAACGAGTGACATTGATGAGTAAATCTTGATAAAGAATATCAATTTCTTCGTTTTCTTTATTGAGCAGTTGCGCATATTCTTTAAGGTGCGTTAACTTATGCAACAGCATGCGGCGTGAAATGCGTCGCTTTATGGTATTCATTTTATAAGCTCCAAAATCAACGCCAGTTACTTTATATAATTGGTTGAGAATTACTTTTAAATCGGGATTGTCGCTGTCAATTAAATCCTCAGTACCAGTTTTCTGATCGTTGCGTTTTACAAACGGATGTTTACTAAGGCGTGCTAATTCACAAGCTATTTCTTTTGGCGATAAAACAAAGTCAACGGCCCCTGTTGCCATGGCAGAGTGTGGCATGCTGGTAAACCTTGCTGTGTCGTCTTGCACAAAGGTTAAGCCGCCTTAATGCTTTATGTCTTTTATGCCAACCGTTCCATCGCTTGCGCTTCCCGAAAGAATAATACCAATAACGCGTTGTTTTTCCGCATGCGCAAGAGAGGAAAATAAAACATCAATTGAAATGGGTGTGCTGCTTTCTGAACGGGAAATTAATTTTATATGGTCATCTGTAACCTCAATGCCTTTGTTATAGGGAATGACGAGTACATTGTTGGGTTTAATTTTATCCATGTCGTCAATCTCCTGGACCTTCATCTTCGTCTTTTTCGATAAAATTTCAGTTAACATGCTTTTGTGGTCAGGGCTGAGGTGCTGCACATAAATAAAAGCCATGCCCGTATCTGAAGGGAGGTGCTTTAGTAACTCCATCATAGCTTCGAGTCCACCAGCCGATGCGCCAATAGCAACAATGGGAAAGGTGTTTTTCGCG
Source organism: uncultured Flavobacteriaceae bacterium (assembly GCA_964388865.1). Classification (GTDB taxonomy): domain Bacteria; phylum Bacteroidota; class Bacteroidia; order Flavobacteriales; family Flavobacteriaceae; genus Winogradskyella. Next base: position 11,057 of record CAYMDB010000040.1, on the reverse strand, counting down.
CTCTTGGGAGATTTAGAGGTGCTGTTTGTTTTCGTGTTCTTTTTCGCTGTCATGGCATCAACATAATGATTTTCAAATGGAACAACGAACTCATGTTCTTTGGTTGACTCGTCCTGAAATAGGCTGACCATTTTTGTATTAACAATACAAGTTTAAATAAATTTAATCTAAATGAAATAGCGATGACTTTTGGTAATTAATATTTTTGAAGTGAAACGAAACCACCAAAAATTTTGAGGAATACTCAATGTGAAGTAAGACGTTTAGAGCCTGAATTGGTTTTAAATTGAGGGTTAAGTTTGGGATGGAATAGGGGCAGAGAGCTTCATCCTGCGTCATTTGTGTTTTGATTTTTATTGAAAATAGCTTGTACTGATGACATACTATACGCCATCTCAAACGTTTGTCTTTTTTCTTTGAAGAGGAAAGACATTACTCCTTGCTTTTAAGTCGCATATCCATAGGCGTTTTAATGGCTATTTTAAAGCAAAGACTTGTCGGTAGACTTTCGCTTTTGCGCGGTCCAATTAGTTTTAAAAAGGGTTTTTAGAATTTTAGATGAGGGTCTAAATCTTAGTATTGAATTATCACTTTTTTAGTTTGTACCTGCTTGTCGTTAATTAAGTTAACGATGTATACACCGCTTTTAAAGCTGCTCGCGTCTATTTGGTTGGCCTCAGAGCCTTCTTGTAAATAAGAGGTTAACACTAAGCGTCCTTGAACATCATAGACTTCGACCTTGGTTTTAGCCAAAAGTAAGCCGTTGATAAAGAGGGTTTGTGTATTTGCGTAGAGCTGTAAACTGCTGCTGTCTTCTTTAATTGTAGAGAGCGTAGTATCGGCAAATCTTAAGAAAAAACGGCCTGTCCCTGAAATCGCAGTATTGGGTGTAAACGAATAATTATTTGTGTTTAATAAAGTGAAGCTGTTGTTTTGGTTGTCCTCTAAATAGACATCAACATCTGAAGGTAAGGTTGAATCCTCAATACTAATGGTGACTTGCTGTCCTTGGGCGGTTTTTAAACCTAAGGGGATAACAACGTCATTTAAGTTTGTTAAACCAATGCTTTGCATGGCCATATTTCGACCTGCATTGTTTTCTGAGAGTTGAGAATAAAAACTAAAACTATAAGCGCTACCACCAAAAAGTTCCGCGTCATAACCAGGATCTAGGCCTAAGGTTGAGTTGGCATTTAAGTAGAGTTCTGTTGCAAAATGGGTGGTTCCGTGTTCTGCTTTTAAGCGTAGTCTGTGGTTTTGGTCTTCTGTTCTGCCTAAGATAAAATCGTCAGTTCCCTCAATAGTTCGCATTGCAGTGGTAAAATTGAGTTGATGTACTACCCCATTAGCGTTCGCTACAAAGAAACCTTGACCAGGGGCTATATTTACACTGGTGTTAGTTGCATAATTGATAATTGTAAAATTACCAATAGTACCTGCGCCTGAGACAGTACCGCTATTGTAGCCATATATAGCTAATGCGTTGGGGTCTAAAACCAATTTGTTTTCAACTAAAAACGCCTGAGAATTGATATAGGTAGGATTTGGATTGCCCACTAAGTTCCAGTAATTGGCTCCAGTTGAAATAGCAACCGTTTCTGTAGCGTTTGAAACTTTACCTGTAAAGCGAAGGGTTTGTCCAGAACCGGTCGCTGCTGCTCTATAGCCCACGCCTTTATTTAAAACCACTGTACCGTTTATGGCAGAATCGTAATTAATATAAGTATGATTAACATTATCATAAGGACCAAAAGCATAAAGCGTATTTACTGTTGGCGAATGGACTATAACATTTGAATTTGGGGTTGCTCCGAGATCTGGACTGTACGTAAGCATATCCGCAAAGGTGGCGTTGCTGTCGGACTTTACCGGTAAAGAAATTAAGTCATTACCGCCATTTTGGCCTGAAGAACCAACAATATTTACGTAGCGATCGTAGTTCACAATGGTCGAAGCTCCAATAAAACCATTTAATAAAAGACAAGCATATTGGTCAGAGGTTGATTTGAGATTAACTTCAGCAGCATTAAGTGTGGTACTAGCCGCTATAGAAACAGCAGTGCCTGCGCTCACCGTCATTGTTTCATCTAAACTCTGAGCTTTAGCAGTAGCGCAAACGGCCACAGCGAGGGCAACGGATAAAAGTAATTGTTTAGTCATAATAGGTGTCTTTTGGGGCATTCATTTAAATCACTTTAAAATTTTACTCAATCGGTTATTTATCTAAAAAAAGCAGTTAAAAACGCCTGTATATAGAATTAACCGGGATGGGTATTACAATTAAACGGTATGGATTGTGTAGTTTAAGTCCAAAATAAGTCTTGGCACAAGCGATGAAAAATAAGTAGGTCTGTTTCATTGTAAGTCGATTTTATCTCCTTTTGAATACGCCATAGATAGCAGATCAGTTTTAGGATGCTGATTGCGGTTTTGGGAACATCACATGCGTGTAACAAAGATAGCGCTATAATTCATTTAAAATTACACTTCATCGAAAACTTGTGGTTGCGTAGTCCCTCTAAGGGTTTTGGAATTGCTAATAAAGGAGAGCAAAACGAATGGCATTTAGGCAGTTTTTGGCAGGTTATTTTCGATTAAAACGACGTTTTTTTTGTTGGGGGTCATGAGTTTACATACTTTTTTGAACTGTGGTACTCTTAGTGAAATGCAAAGTAATTTAACCTTAAAAAGCAACAGATGGAGCGCTGAATTTACGACCTGAAAATACATAAGTGGTCACATAGAAGCACAACTGGGGTTTTGACATTTAGTAAGCAGTTGTGCATTAAAAAACCCACTTACGATGCTATGGACACAGCTGTTAATATAACGTCATTTGGATAATGATTGTTAAATAAAGATGTACCTTTAACCTAATAAAACCCCTTATTTATCTAAACCCTTAATCTTTAAACTTATGATCACAAAATTATTTACTGCACTCACACTGGTTTTATGTTTTTCCATAGGATATGCTCAGGTTGGCATTGGAACTGCAACGCCAAACGAAACCTCACTGCTAGATATGCAGTCTAACTCAAAGGGATTGCTAATTCCTAGAATGACAACCGTTGAACGAGATGCCATTGTAACACCCGCAGATGGTTTGCAAATTTACAATACCACTAAAAACACCTTAGATGTCTACAGTGCAGGTGCTTGGAAATCTTTTGCCTATTCTGAAAGCTCTAATCTTGTTTATGTCTATGATTTAGCGGATCTCCCAACGCCAGTTGGTACCGCTATAACTTTAGACGCTACTAAAATGTATGTGTTTTCTGGTGCTGTCAATATCAGTCCTAATTACATTGTAATGAATGGTGCGGGACTTAGAGGTACAGATCCTCAAAAAGATATGGTAGTATCCACCGTTATTGGAGCGGTTTTGAGAAGTTTAGATACAAGTGTGTTTATTGAAAATTTGGCTGTTGTTCCTGCTGGAGGAAGTACTTCAGCATACGATTTTTCTGATACTACAGGAACAAAGTATTGTAATATTTTTTCAGGATCTTCAGTAGTTGAAACACCAGGTGTTCCTTCTCAAGGTGTCGGGCAAGTTTCAGGATTTAAGGCCATCACCTTTACCAAAACCTATTGGAACGCCACGGATGGTCTAAAAATAACTGGTACTGTTGGTAAGTTTACGGCAGCCTTTTGTTTTATGGAAGGTATTAGTAATGGAGCTGGTCTCGAATTTTTAGCTGATCTTACAGCTAATGATCTCGATTTATCCAATAATTATTTTATTTACACCGGGCAAACGGGTATCAAAGTTGCACCTGGCGCTACAGTAGACCGTGCTCGCCTTACCACAAATATGTTTAGAGGGGTTACCACACCGTTAATAGGTATAGATTCTTATTCTTTGGGTTGGAGTATGCGACAAAATACCAATATACCAGACTCTCGTGCTTTTAGTTTTATCTATTTTAATAATAATACAGATCCTACTAACGTAGGCACAATTGGCGTTTTTTACAGAATTGCAGGAGTAACTACTCCTGTGAATGAAAAAAGATTTACAACATCAAATAATAAGATTACCTATAATGGTGTCGAACCCATTGCAGGCAAGATTTATGTTACAATTAGTGCTAAATCTCCGTCAAACGGTTCTGATTATACTATAGGCATAGCAAAAAACGGATACATGGTACCCGTAATTTATGCGTCTAACGCAGCAGCAGTGAATAACCAATCTTTTCAAATCACGCTAAACACTGAGGTTGATTTGGTTACTGGAGATTTCATAGAGGTAGGCATCCGCAGAAACAGTGGAACTTCAAACTCTATTGTTATTTCTGAGTTACAATTCAGAGTCACCGATTAAATCAATTTTTTTGGTAGAGATAAGATTCCTAAATAAATTTAGTGATAGGCTATCGCTTTCAATAAAATTGAAAACAGAAGCAAAAATCCATTCCTTATTAAATAAACCCAATGCCGTTGAAGCCGAGCTCAACGGCATTTTTTTATTTAATTTTTTAGTTTTGCTGTTGTAAACCGCAGCTATTAGAACTATGAGAGGTGACAGGACCTTTCTACTTATGTTGAAACAGCCATCGCGGTTTTTGATAAAAGCATGCATTCTTGATGCGCTCTCGTATTAAAATAGTATCTTTATTTGCAAGTGAAGTCAAGGTTAGCGTATTAAAAACCTTGTTCAATTTGAAATTTACATTGCGCTTTCAACTTATTAACTATGTCAAACGCATTAAAGGCCATTATTATAGACACCGATCAAACCTCTGTTTTAACGTTTGGAAATTTTGCCAGAAACAATAATCATATTTTAGACATTTGTGGTTCGGCAATGACCATGCAAGAGGCTTTACCTTTAATTCAAGAGCGTAAAGCAGAGGTGCTATTTATGAATCCTACCACACATAACCTAAAGGATTATCAACTGCTTAACAGTTTAGATTTTGTGCCTCCAAAAGTTGTTTTTATCTCAAAATATAAAGAACAGGCCTATGAGGCCTATAAATTAAGAGCCGTTGATTTTTTAATGAAGCCCTTGTCTTTTAGCGACATTTTTCTCAGCATTTATGCGATAACTAAATTGCTCGCTATGGAGAGTGCGCTTCAAAATGAAAAAGTTAAGGAAATCAATTCCATCAATGCGCTTTACCAAAACAAGGAGTATTTGTCTATTGGAGCCATGGATAAAATCGATTTAGTTAAAATCAGTGAGATTATTTATTGTAAAGCCGATGGAAAATATACCGAGTTTGCCTTGGTGGACGGAACCCAATTGGTGTCGAGTAAAAATTTAGGGGAATATCAATCTATTTTAGAGGATAACACCTTTTATCGCATTCATCATTCTTATATCATAAACATAAAACATATTAAGCGAATTACTAAAGGCGATGGTTTGTATTGCGAATTTATAAATGGTGTGAAGCTTCCCATTGCCAAAAGACGACAAGAGGGCTTTAGTAAATTTATTAATCTTTAAACGAACCTAAAAAATTTTAAAATTTAACATGACGGAACAAAATTTAGTCATGATCATCGATGATCACGAACTCGATAGATACTTGGCAATAGGCATATTAAAAGCAAGCGACTTCACCCGAGACATTTTGGAATTTGACGCGGGAAAACCAGCCTTAACCTATTTAGAAAAGCATCAAGACGAAGAACACAAATTACCGAAACTGATATTCTTGGATATCTACATGCCCATTATGGATGGCTTTGAATTTCTGAGACAATTTCAATCCTTGCCAGACAAGATAAAGAATTATTGCAAAATATGTGTGCTGTCTACAACCGTGGATGATGATGATTTTTTTAAGGCCAAAAGTTTCGATAAAAACGTGATGTTTACAAGCAAACCCATTACCGTAGAATTTTTGAGCGGTATAAAAAAGGACTAAACCGACAAAGGTTTTTCGTCCTAATATAATGCGTACTAATAGTCTTTAGATGCTTTAAGCCGTATAATTGAAGTAAAAGATAAACGTATATAAGACAGGTCTTGTCAATTTAAAGTGTTTTAGAAATAGCTTTATTGAGTTATTAAGTTATTAAGTAATTTAGTTATTAAGATTTCGACGCAAAATACTTGTCCTTCGTCTCACAACATTTTTGTCGCCACTGTTAGATATTAAGACGCTGGATTTTTTTTAATATTGAAAAAAAAGCTTGTGCCTTTATCTACTTCAGATTCTAGCCAAATGTCTCCACCTATGCGTTTAACACTTTTTTTCACCATCGCTAAACCTACACCGCTGCCTTCATATTGCTGAGGCGCGTTGAGTCTTTTAAACAAATTAAACACGTCTTGTTTTTGGTTTTCAGAAATCCCAATGCCATTGTCTTTTACCATGACGGTATAATGGGTGTAATCGTCTTTGAAGTCGATAGTAATCATGGGAGTTCTCTCTTCGGGAATAAATTTAAGAGCGTTTGAAATAAGATTCTGAAATATTTGAATAAAACCGGTATAGGAACCCTCGACTATAGGAAGTTTTGAGTTTGTGATCTCGGCCTTTTTTTCTGTAATTTCCTTTTGAAGAATTGTTTTAACTTCTACAATTACGGCGTTTAAGTCTACAGACTCTAGTTTACCGTTACTGGGTGATTGATGATATTTTAGTAGATCTTCCATCATTTTACTCAGCCTGTTGGCTCCATCCACGGCAAAATCCATATAATTTTGTCCTTTTTGATCGAGGCGGTCACTGTACTTTTTTTGAAGTAGCGATAAAAATGAGGTCATCATTCTCAAAGGTTCTTTTAAATCATGCGAAACAGAGTAGGTAAATAGGCGCATATGTTTATTGGCTTCATTTAATTCTTTATTCAACACTTCAATTTTTTGATTTTTATGTATTAACTCGCGCTTGTTGTTAATCAATTCGTTGTTGAGTGTGGAAAAATCATTTAAAAAAGCGTCATTGATTCCCTGCTTTTCGACTTCTTTTTGAAGATCTTCAATTTTTTTTTCAGAGCGGCGTATTTGGTTGGCTTGCTCATTATTAATGCGCATAATAGCTTCTAATGCTTTATCTTGAGCGGTCGTTTCAGTGTGGCCGCCTATTAAAATCGTCTCATTTAATACATAACCAGAACATTTGAAACGAAGCTTTTTGGTATTGATGCTCATTTTTAAATAGGTCTGATATTCCATTCCGTTTTCTGTAATGGAGCGCCAGAAGTGTTCTAATTTTTTTAAATCGTCTGAAACAACAAGACGGTGCAGCTCAATGGGAAGCTCAATGTTTTTTAGAAGCGCACCAGAGTCTAAATACAGGTGTTGCACAAGCCCCTGTTTGTCGCAGGCAAAGATTATTTTATGATCTTTAGTTTTCATTTTATTGGGTTACCAGTTCGTTAGCTTTTGTTATGGCCTGTTGGGCATTTTTGGCAAAGGCATCTGCAGCGACGTTTTGCCAAAGATTATCATTTTTAAGAAACGGACAACCGCCGACCATTATTTTTAAGTTGCTCAAATTTTTATTTCTACGTATGGTTTTAATTAAGGTGGCTGCTTTGCTAACGTGGATAGGAAGTGATACAGAAAGCGCCAGCACATCTGCTTTATGTTCTGACAAGGCCTCTATTAATTGACGATCTGGTATATTGGCACCGAGGTAGTAGGTATCCCAACCATCCATTTCAAAAAAATCGCTGACCATACGAATACCCAATTCGTGTAATTCACCTGAAATAGAACAGGCGACTAAAGTTTTTCCTTTGCGATTGGTAGCATAAATATGTTTGTATAAGCCCGATATAATTAGTTGAGTGGCAGCGGTACAATAATGCTCGTGAGCTACTGTGATTTTATTGAGTTGCCATAATCGGCCGACTTCGTATTGCGACACCTGAAAAATGTGTTGGTAAATCGCTTTTATTTCAATACCCTGATCAATTAATTCGGAAATAAAAAGCGTGGCCTCATGCCTTTTACCTTGCAACAAATACTCGAGATACGTCGTGACTTCTTGTTTGAGGGGATTATTCTCAGTGATGCACGATTGCGATTCGTCAGATTGGTCTTTAAGTTTTTCCTTGGCAGCAGAAATATAGTGTTTGGTCACGCTAGAAAACTGAGGCCCCATGATATTATGAATGCTTTGTTGCACAACATCAAGGTTGTCTTCGAGGTCCTTCTCTGTGAGGTGTCTTGCTTTCAGCATGGCAGAAGCCCAAAGAATGTAATTGGCGTACATGTCTGGACGCTCCATGGTTAAGGCTTCTATCAGATATTTAAGATGATATTCAGCATCTTTATAACAGCGCCTCTTACCCGCAGCCCCATAGCGCTTTAAAAGATCAGGATTATTTGCTAACTGGAGACTTGTGATGTCATTGGCGAGTTCGCTAGATTTTTCGGTGAGCATCTCTACATTAACTTTGGCCATAATCAACTGCAAATGTGTTCGTATGTGGTGAGCTCCCAACTTTTAGGAACCAATTTCAAACCTTTGGGGATGTGTTTATGAGACGCTTTTAAATGATGACGATGCCAATGTTTAAAATCATCTTCACTTTCCCAATAGGTAATGAGATGAATTTCTGTGGGCTTATTAAGCGGACTTAAAACATCGAGCTTAACAAATCCTTTGGCATGCTCAACAAATCCGGGGCGGTTTTTAAAAGCGTCTTTTACTTCCGCTTCCATACCATTTTCAATTTCAAATTTACTTATGGATGCAATCATAGGTTTAAGATAAGAAATAAAAGCAATGTATACGAAAAATTTGGACTAAAAATAATGCTCCTGTTGGGATGTAAAAGGACCGTTTATGGGATTTGACAATTGAATTTTATCCACTCAAAAATTACGCTTCCCTGCTATGATAAATGTGATTTTACTTCAGATAAACATAGCTGATTGGTTTTGCAACTACCTGTGATATTTAAGATTGAAAAATAGTTTTTATTCGAGTTGAAATTAAGAACTTATTATATTTTAAAAAAACACCTCAAAGCCTTTACAGATTTGAGGTTTTGCTAAGGCAATTCGCGGTAATATTAATAGTAAAATCGGGTTAATTATGATGATTATTTTATCAGGAAAGTTAACAAACGATCTAAAAACACGTCACTTTTAGTAATACTCATGCCAAAAGTTGTAGGCCTTGAATAGTATTTAAATTTGAAAGGTGTCATAGCCCTTCCGGAATTTCTCAAGGATGTATATTTTTTTAATTTAATATCAAAATGAAATTAGCTCGTAAGGATCGCATCTAAACAATCAGCAACGCTCATTGCGATTTTTATTCGTTTAGGATGGGCTTATGTCAGGTATTTTGCAGATTTTGAATTTAATTCTATTTGTTTTCAGATTAAAGCTTAATCCAAGGAACGATGTATTGAAGAATTTTAAACCAGTTCTAAAGCAATTTCAATCATGCCTTTAAACGTTGTTTCGCGTTCTTGGCTTGTGGTATGTTCTCCGGTAACTAAAGAATCAGAAATAGTAAGAATTGCCAAAGCATTTACATTGTGTTTCGCTGCTACGGTATAAAGTCCGGATGCTTCCATTTCAACACAAAGCACTCCGAATTTAGACCATTTTTTGTAAGAGGCTTTATCGTCTTCATAAAACTGATCGGACGATAAAATATTACCCGCTTTAAATGGAATTTTTTTAGCTTTTGCGGCTTCCACAGCTTTTATAAACAATCCAAAATCTGCGGTAGGAGCGTAGTTGGCACCACCAAAACGCAATTCATTAACACCAGAATTAGAAGAGGCCGCCATAGCGATAACCACATCTCTAATTTTAACATGTTTTTGGTATGAGCCGGCGCTGCCCACTCTAATGAGGTTTTTTACGCCGAATTCGGTAATGAGTTCATTGGCATAAATGGATATGCTAGGCACGCCCATGCCAGTACCCATGGTTGATACTTTTTTACCTTTATAGGCGCCTGTGTAACCATACATTCCTCTTACTTTATTAAAGCAAAAAGGATTTTCAAAAAAAGTTTCGGCAATCCATTTCGCACGAAGCGGATCGCCAGGTAATAAAATTGTTTCTGCGATTTGGCCTTTTTCGGCTCCAATATGTACACTCATGGTGTAAAGTTACGCTTTGTTTTTTTAGTAGTCTAAATTAGAGGCGACTTCTAGCATCATGGCTACTCCGCTAGAAGTGCCAATTCTATGCGCACCAATATCGATATATTTTTGAGCCGTTTCTGAGTCTCTAATGCCGCCAGAAGCTTTTATTTTAAGCTGATTTTTAACCGTCTTTTTCATGATCTTAACAGCGGTTAATGTCGCCCCACCCTTGGAGAAGCCGGTTGAGGTTTTTACAAAATCGGCCTTAGCATCGACACAAATTTCGCAAGCCTTTACGATTTCATTTTTTGAAAGTTCACTTATTTCAAGAATCACCTTCAGCGGTACTAAACCGATGGCGCGTTTAACATTTGCAATATCTTTTAAAACAGCGACATAATTTTTACTTTTAAGTCGGCCTAGATTAAGTACCATATCAATCTCAGAGGCTCCTTGTTCTATGGCTTTTTTTGCTTCAAACATTTTGGCTTCGGTAGACATAGCGCCTAAAGGAAAGCCAACAACCGAACAGATTTTAACGTTGGATTTATGTAACGCTTGCGCGGCAAGAGGGACATAAGCACTGTTAACGCAAACGGAGTAAAACTGATATTTTATAGCTTCTTCGCAAAGCTTTAAAATGTCGGCTTCGGAGGCTGAAGCATTTAATAAGGTGTGATCGATATATCTGTTTAAATCCATTTATATAGTAGGTAGGGTTAATACAAAATTATAACCGTAGCAATCGACTTCAAAAGAAGGGATTGCCTGACAAATATTAAACTGTCTTAAGGTTGTTGGAATTAAATAGCTCGGTAAAAGTAATAATATATCCGATAAAAGGAAGTAAAAAAGTGAATTTTATTATGCCGTTTATCGAATAATTTAAAATTTTTGAGTAACGAACTGTTCTTTAGTTTGTTACTTTTTTGTTTCAATCAGGTTCTGAAAATTCTAAATAAAACGCACGGTAAAAGGGGGTCAAGCAAAAAAGTTGTGGGATTAAGTATTTCAGGCATAAATTTTAGATA
>CAYMDB010000039.1:0-13678 GCA_964388865.1 uncultured Flavobacteriaceae bacterium | reverse complement strand
ATATTTGTTAATATTACACTATCAAATTGAATCAAAAATTTAACAAAATGAAACCAAAAAAATTAGATAATATAGACGAGAAGATAATAAATGAACTAATATTAGATGCCAAAATTCCATTAAGAGAACTAGCGATAAAACTTTCGGTAAGCTTCGTGACTATAATGAATCGTATAAAAAAGCTTGAAAAAGAAAAAGTCATAAAAAATTACACAACAATAGTTGATTATGATAAGCTAGATTATAGTGTAAACGTCTTGATAGAGATAAGGATTGCAAAAGGAAAACTTTTCGAACTCGAAAAAAAGATCAGTAAAAGCAAGAATGTCTATGCAGTTTATGATACTACTGGAGAATATGATGCAACTGTTCTTGCAAAATTCAAAAGTACAAGACAGATGGATGATTTTCTAAAGATGATCCAAACTTATGATTTTGTAGAAAGAATAAACACAAAATTAATATTAAATACAATAAAAAATAGTCAAATTATGATTTGACAACTTTAAATTTTTTATCCCTTTTTTATATACAACCGACATCGGAATTTTAGTACCATCTTGTGCCGTCGCCCAAATGCGCTCAGAACTATAATTATCCTTATTAAATTTTCCACCTAAAACCTCTTGTTCTTTTAAAACCGTTTTAGTTTTGGTTCGCATGTTAAATTCAATTACCGATGCGGGTGTCGTTAACGAATTATAACCGTAACGCAATACATCGGTATCAAAATCTACGTTAGTTCCTGTGTATGCTGTATAAGTTTCACTATAAAACGGTAGATAATAATCTTGGGTATCGTCCCAACGCTTTATTCTAATTTTGTTTAGTCCGTTTGCACGCTCGCTCACTACTAAATAATATTTGAATATATCAATGTTTTCTATAAGGACATCTTTTCTGTGCGAGATCAACTCCTCCCAATTTTCAATAGCGGTTGCATTGATTTTGGTTTTCATGAGTTTAAAGTTGGTTGCCTTATCCTTATTGGTTAGAATATAAAAATGATTGTTATAATGTGAAATACTATACTCTAAGCCTCTTATTCGTGGTTGAAACACTTTAAACTTTCCGTCTGGTTGATTTGCTTCTAAAATGTGATATTCGTTAGTGAGTGTGCTGTAGCAGGCAATAATGATATACTTTCGAGATTTTGATTTATAAACCGCAACGCCAAAAGTGTCATCACCTTCTTCAAAAATTAATTGGTCATTAGATTCACCCAATTTATGTTTATAAACTTGATGTGCTCTATGGGTTACCTCATCTTTTTTGGCATAAAACAAGGTTTTATTATCATTAGCCCAACTTGAAGAACCCGTTGTATTCTCAACTTTATCTGAGGCTATTTTATGCGTTTTTATTGTCTTAACATAAATAGTGTACTTGCGGCTCCCATTTGTATCAATTCCATAAGACACCAATTTATTATCTGGACTGATACTGATGCCTGCTAACTTGAGATAGCTATGTCCTTCGGCCATTAAATTACAATCGAAAAGTAACTCTTCTGGATTATTTAAAGCTCCTTTTTTTCGGGTATAAATTGGGTAGTCTTTACCCTTTTCAAATTTAGTAATGTACCAATAGCCATTATATTTGTAGGGCACGGAAGAATCATCTTCTTTAATTCTAGCCTTCATTTCTTCAAACAAGTCCTTCTGAAAATTTTTAGTGTGCGACATCTTAATATCGCAATATTCATTTTCAGCATTGAGATAATCTATAACTTCTGGATGGGTTCTATCTTTCATCCAAAAATAATCATCAACACGTATATCACCATGTTTTTCTAATTGATGAGGAATCTTTTTTGCAATTGGTGCTTGAAGTATTGAGTGTTTTGTCATTTGTTTTAAGAAAAATTTAATCTAAACAGTGGCGCAATTTAGTAATTTTGTATTGTATTTATTAAAAAGATAAAATTATGTTTGGAGATATGATAGGAATGATGGGCAAACTTAAAGAAACTCAGAAAAAGGTTGAAGAAACTAAAGAGCGCCTGCATGCGGTATTAATTGATGAAAGTAGTAATGACAATAAACTAAAAGTTACCATAACTGCTAACAGAACTATAAAATCAATTGAAATTGATGATGCCTTACTAAAAGATAAAGATATGCTTGAAGATTATCTTATTTTAACATTAAACAAGGCAATTGAAAAAGCCACTAATGTGAACGAAACTGAAATAGCTGCTGTAGCAAAGGATGGCATGCCTGATATTACTGGTTTGGATATGTTTAAGTAAACGTTAAAAAGAATATCACAAACTCGATTTATGTTATAAATAAAATTGTGATTTAGATATGCTTAAATATGAAATGTATAAAATTAAAAATATATACATTTATGAAAACTTAATGATTCTTAAACGGTGTAAGAGTCTAAATGGATATAATAGTGTATAGAAAAAATATTTGTTATTAAAGAGATTTGTAAGCAATCGGTGCTTTAATGAATTATGTCTATCTCCAATAAAATACTTTATCGGGTAAATATTATTTCTTTTTAAATCTACCAAAACTTTATCGATTTCGCTTATTTGAATATTAGATTTTATAAAGGTATAGAACATAACAAAAAGATTCACATCTCGCCAATGATATATTTTCTTTGTAGCATCGACTAAATAAACTGAGTTACTTTGCCTTGTGTTGCTTTTATCTGATAAATGAGATGCTAATTGATCATATCTGTAGATAACATCTACATAATATGTAACCATTTTTCTCAAATGTGAATGGTTTATATTATGAGTAATAGAACTGGGTACTATTAAATGTCTATAAATATCAAGAGGCACGTAGGCAACATGTTGAGCTTTGAGAAGTACCTTAAGCGTAAATGGTCCATCAGCAAGTGGGTTTCCTTCTTCAAAAAGAAGATTATTATCTTTTAAAAAAGCGCTATTAACTAAATACCACCAAACAGTTATTTTAAGCGAACTATTCTGCGATATAAATTCGATACCACTTATTTTTTTAACATCTAAATCTTTTTTTAATCGTCCTGAACCGATAAGGTTTTTTTTATCAGTTGTAGTCGAACCAAAACCCAAAAAATCAACATTATTTTGACTGGCTATTTCAAATAAAGCTTTTAAGGAATTAGCAACAATATAGTCATCGGCATCAATGTTAAAAATATATTGACCTTTTGCCATTTTTAATAGGTTATTTCTTGTTTTAAAAACACCCATATTTATTTGATCATGAAACAAAATATTTGAGTGCTTCGATGCAAATTGTTCAATCACTTGTTTTGTATTATCTTTAGAACCATCGTTTATCACAAGAATCTCATAATCTGAGTTTGGTAAATCTTGATTAACTAAACTTTCGAGGCAATTGCCAATATAGTTCTCGCAATTGTAAGCCGGAATTAAAATACTTAGCTTCATAAAATGATTTTAATTAATTACAAAAGTTAACTATTGAATTATCATTTCTAAATAAAATCGATAAAATACTGATATTCAATATTAAAATTAAATATTTTTCAAGATTATTAAAAACGCTTCATGCATTTCGCTAGTATAATCCAAATGCGTCACTATGCGCAATTTATTACTACCCATGCCAATTATTTTAACGTTAAACTCATTTAATCGCTTTAAAAATTGGGTTTCAGAAAACTGATTGTTGATCTCAAAAATGATGATATTGGTTTCAATTGGCTCTACTTTTTTAATGTACGATTGCTGACTTAAAACTTCCCCTATTTCAATAGCGCGTTTGTGATCTTCTTTTAAGCGTTCGTAATTGTGATCTAAAGCATACAACCCTGCTGCTGCGGCAAAACCCACTTGGCGCATACCTCCACCTAAAACTTTACGAACCCTTAAAGCACCTTGCATTACATCGCTATTACCAATTAATACCGAGCCCATGGGGCAACCCAAACCCTTACTTAAGCAGACCGAGATGGTGTCAAATAATTGCCCATACTGTTTTGGACTTTGATCCTTTGCTATCATAGCATTCCATAGTCTTGCACCATCTAAGTGATAGCCTAAATTATGCTGATCTGCTACCGCTCTAATTTTTTTTAATTCTTCAAAATCCCAGCAGGCTCCTCCACCCTTATTTGTGGTGTTCTCAACTTCAATTAAAGTGGTTAATGGACTGTGGTAAAAATCTGGTGGATTTATGGCGTCCTCTGCTTGAGCAGCAGTAAACATGCCGCGTTTACCGTCTAATAATTTACATGAAATTCCACTATTAAAAGAAGCTCCACCTCCTTCGTAGTTATAAATGTGGGCGTATTTATCGCAAATTACTTGTTCACCCGGATTGGTATGTAATTTTAAAGCCGTTTGATTGGTCATACTTCCTGTCGGAAAAAATAAGGCTTGATCCATACCAAACATATCCGCTAATCGCTCTTCTAAGGCATTAACTGAAGGGTCTTCCTTATAAACATCATCGCCAACTTCTGCACTTAGCATAGCGTCAAGCATGCCTTTACTGGGTTTTGTTACCGTATCACTTCTTAAATCTATAATCATATTTTAATTTGAATTATAATTACAAGAGTCACTTCCTATTGGTGACCCGTCTGGTAGTTTTGGTGCTGCTTCTAATTTGAATTTTTCTGGATGTTCATAATACTCTTTGATGATTAAGCCGTATTGCATTCGCATTGCTTGTGAGGAGTCTTGCGAAAAATAGGAACTTTTCATTATATCAGAAATGGCTTTGTTCGCCAGAGCCTTTACCTCTATATACGATTCGTCATCAGCGGCCAAATTCATCAAGTACTTCAATAGATTCAGTTTGGTTCGTTCATTAATGGCATTTAAATAATTGGTTTTATAATCGGTTTTGAAAATGTCTTCGGAAAGCAGGTCAAGAACGTCATCTAAACCCAGCTGCTTTTCATCTAATTGCTTTTGTAATATCAAGCGATTAGCGCGCTGCGGATGCAAGAGATATTTCAAGGTTAAATCGCTTGCGGTCTCGGCTGCGCTGAGGGGATCAAAAGCGATACCGGTTTTACCCTGAAAAGATTCGCGCGTACGATTGTAACCGTAAGCACGTGGTGGAAATAAACCCAATTTTTCTTCTGGAATTGCTAAGGTTTCAGCATTCAACGTTTTTAAAATTGACTTTAAGGTTTGTCGCTGCATATCTGCATCCACTGACTTTACCGTGAATTGTCCATCACCTTTTAAAGCATAATTATAATCTAAGCCACCAATCACTTTAGAAGCCGCTTCAACTTGATAACGGTGATAAAAATATAGAGGAACAAATACATCTTCTAAAACCGAATAAGGCTCATAAGTATTTATATTATCGACTGAAAAATTTGAAATAGCCTTCTCACGTAATAGCAAAACCGCCTCTAATTCTTCTGCCGGTGTTTTACCATTATCCCATAAATGTGCAAATATATGCGCTCCGCCAGAGGCTCGGGCATCAGAATCAGTAATAAACCGCAAGCCTTTATCTTGTGCGTTTTTTAGAATCGTTTTTAAGGCTTTGTCCTCATCTGTTTTCTTGTCGAACTCAGAATAACTGTAGGCTACCGTGACTTTATCCCACTCGCCTATTCCTGTGTCGTAAGCCTTGCTGAAATCAATTTTACCATTTGTGACTAAAATTTGAGGATGTGGATAATCCATAACCGAAGCTCTATCGTTTGTGCTGGCTGCAAAATTATGCACAAAACCAATAGTATGACCAACTTCGTGGGCGCTTAATTGCCTAATTCTAGCGAGCGCCATATCTAACATGGGCTTATAATTATCGTCACGTTCGGCGAAGGGTTGATTCATTAAGGCTTGGGCAATCAGATAGTCTTGCCGAATTCTTAAACTGCCCAAACTAACGTGGCCTTTAATAATTTCACCCGTTCTAGGATCTACCACACTTGCCCCATAACTCCAACCTCTTGTACTTCTATGCACCCATTGAATTACATTATACCTGCAATCTAGAGGATCTGCATTTTCTGGTAATAGTTTTACTTGAAATGCATTTTTATAACCTATAGCCTCGTAAGCTTCGTTCCACCACTTTGCTCCATCTAATAAAGCAGTACTCACCGGTTCTGGCGTGCCTGGATCTAAATAATAAATAATAGGTTCTTTTGCTTCGCTTAATTTCGATTTCGGATTTTTCTTTTCTAAGCGATGACGAATGATCAATTGTTTTTTAATCGACTCATTAATAGGTACCGCATAATCCATATATGACATTGAAATTGCCCCGCTTCTAGGATCAAATACTCTAGGTTTATAATTATTATCTGGAAGTTGAATAAACGAATGATGCTGAATAACACTTATTAAAGAGGATGTTGCCGCAACACTTGGTAAATTTTTACCTGTGGGTTCGCCTTTAAAGGTTAGCAAGGCTTCAAACTCTACGTTCTTTGGAAACGCTTTTGTCCGTTCTAAAGCCAAAGCGCTTTTTGAAGCATCTAATTTATAAGTACCTTCTTTATTCCGCTTCAATCGTAAAGCGATACCATGGGCATCTTCCATTAAAAATGGTGTTAAATCTATGATATAGACTCCCTCCCTCTCTGATAGAATTTTAAAACCGAATACTACCGATTTTGCAAAGGCTTGTTCGATGCTTTTCTTTTCGAGAGCATTTTCTGTATTGGCTCTAAATCTCAAATTAGGTTGAACTAACAACAACTTGTTTCCTGCTTTTTCAAAATAAACAAGGCGCTCATTCCCTAGCTGCCCCCTATCTAACCCAATATCATTGCTACCTATACCAGTAGCTAATGAATTAACATAGAGGAATTCATCATTTAGTTTCTTTACTTTTAGATAGATTTTATCTTCACTTTCGTCGTAAAAAAAGTTAAAATAACCTTCATGCCTTTGAAGATTCTTTTTATTTAAAATTTGTGCTTCGACTTGAAAGCAAATACAAACAAAACAAAAGAGAAAATTTAATTTTTTCATGGTAATGTTACTAAGCCATAAAACTACGGAATTTCTAAAAAACTGATTCAAAATTATGTGCCTTTAACTGTGCATAGTATATTTGTGAAAATTATATAAATTTATGATAACATCAGATCAAATAAAAGATCTTAATTCCCGTCTAGACGCACTTAGACAATATCTTTGACTTAGATGCTAAGCTCATAGAAATAGCCAACGAAGAGGAACAAACCTTCGATCCTAACTTCTGGAACGACTCGAAAGCCGCAGAATTGGTTATGAGATCCATCAGAGAAAAAAAGAGTTGGGTCAATGATTTTAATGCTGCCAAAACACTTTTTGAAGATTTAGAGGTCATTTATGAATTCTACAAAGAGGATGAAGTCCCAATGGAAAATGTTGAGGAGCGTTTTGAGAAAGCTCTTAATGCCATTGAAAAACTAGAATTTAAAAATATGCTTTCTGAGGAAGGCGACAGCTTAAGTGCTGTACTTCAAATCACTGCTGGTGCAGGCGGTACAGAATCTTGCGATTGGGCCAGTATGCTAATGCGTATGTATTTGATGTATGCTGAAAAAAGTGGCTACAACGTTAAAGAATTGAATCTTCAAGAAGGTGATGTTGCGGGTATAAAAACCGTGACGCTCGAAATAAATGGAGATTTCGCTTTTGGATGGCTCAAAGGTGAAAATGGCGTGCATCGCTTAGTGAGAATTTCACCTTTTGATAGCAACGCCAAACGCCATACAAGTTTCGCTTCGGTATATGTGTATCCTTTAGTAGATGACACTATTGAAATTGATGTTAATCCCACCGATATAGAAATTACCACTGCCCGATCTAGTGGTGCAGGCGGACAAAACGTAAATAAAGTTGAAACTAAAGTTCAGCTTTTGCATAAGCCAACAGGTATTCAAA
Source organism: uncultured Flavobacteriaceae bacterium (assembly GCA_964388865.1). Classification (GTDB taxonomy): domain Bacteria; phylum Bacteroidota; class Bacteroidia; order Flavobacteriales; family Flavobacteriaceae; genus Winogradskyella. Next base: position 5,850 of record CAYMDB010000039.1, on the reverse strand, counting down.
TACAATGTTCAGAAACACGGTCGCAACACGATAACAGATCTAGAGCTATCCAAATGTTGAAGTCGCAATTATATGAAATAGAACTTCAAAAACAAATGGCACAGCGCGATGATATTGAAGCTGGTAAAATGAAAATTGAATGGGGAAGTCAAATCCGAAATTATGTCATGCATCCATACAAACTAGTAAAAGATGTGCGTTCTGCCCACGAAACTGGCAATGTAGATGCGGTTATGGATGGTGATATTGAACCTTTTTTAAAGGCTTATTTAATGATGATGGGTCAAAAAGATACGGCACAATAATTGATAAAGTAAACGCCTATGATAACCATCTACCACAATCCAAGATGTTCAAAATCTAGACAAGGTTTAGCTTTAGTTGAAGCCTCTGGTAAAGATTTTGAAATCGTAAAATACCTAGACGCAACCATCACGTTTCAGCAATTAAAAACCATTATTTCTAAACTACATATAGATCCCATTGATTTAGTGCGAAAAAATGAAGCCATTTGGAAATCTGATTTTAAAGGCAAAACGCTTTCCTATACAGAGATCATAAACGCTATGGTATTAAATCCAAAATTAATTGAAAGACCCATTGTAATTAATGGAGACAAAGCCACCATTGGCAGACCACCCGAAACCATATTAAACATTATCTAAATTTTAAGACAATGAAACAACTCGTAGTAATTCTTTTCATTCTAATGACAAGCTTTAATGTTGATGCCCAACAACGAAGAAATATGAACAGAATCCCTCAAACAAGTAGTGAGCCTAGTGAGAAAGAAATTGCAAAACGCAAACGTATGGCCGAAGATCGAAAAGATGAATTCATTGCTAATTTTATTACAACTCTCGAGGCAGACGACTTTCAAAAAGAAATCATCAAACAGCATCTCAATAGTTTTTATGATGAAAAAATAGGGATTTTTAAAACTCCATATGAGCGCACCTTTGAACGTGAACAAGCTATAAAAAAACTAGAAGAAACACATTTTAAAGAGCTAGAAAACCTTATTTCTAAAGACGATATGGGTAAAATTAAAGAGATGATTAAAGGTAATTTTGACGAAAAAGAAGTCAAGAAAAAGAAAAAACGAAAAGAGAAGAAAAAAAATAAAGGCTGATTTAAAGGGCATAGTTTTAGCAAATGTGGCATTGCTAAATTAAATAAGCCTTTAACATAAGATTAACCGTATCCGCATAAGGTAGATTTATTTTTGTGTTTTTATTTCCAAAAACACATGAAATTAAATCTATTTTTTCTGCTTTTACTTCTCTCGCTCATTAATTTGTCTTTCGCGCAAAAAGACATAACAGTTCAGGGCACTGTTGTTGAAGAAGGTACCAATATACCCTTAGAATATGCAACAATTACATTTAAATTAAAATCTAGCGACGAGATAATTGCAGGTGGTATAACTGACGAAAAAGGTAAATTTAAAGTCGATGTCGTTCCAGGTGTCTACAACATCACGGTAGAATATATTTCTTATAAAACTAAAAATTATTACGATAAAAGCTTAAATGAAAACAGCAACCTAGGGACGGTCTCTCTAGGTCTTGATATTGAATCTTTAGATGAAGTTGAAATTGTTGCTGAGCGAACCTCTGTAGAAATTAAACTCGATAAGAAAGTTTACAACATCGGCAAAGATTTAACCACAGCAGGCGGTACGGTAAGTGATGCTTTAAATAATGTACCCTCAGTTGCTGTAGATATTGAAGGTAGTATAAGTTTGCGTGGCAACGACAATGTCCGAATTTTAATTAACGGAAAACCATCGGCCCTTGCAGGCTTTGGAGATAGCAATATTTTAAGTCAACTTCCTGCAGAAGCCATAGAACGCGTAGAGGTTATTACTTCACCTTCTGCTAGATATGATGCTGAAGGCACCGCCGGCATCTTAAATATAATTTTACGTCAAAAAGAAACGCTTGGTTTTAATGGCTCTTTTAATTTAACCGCTGGTAATCCGGATAATTTAGGACTTTCCGCGACACTTAATTACCGGACAGAAAAATTCAATCTTTTCTCAACCTTAGGATGGCGCTATTTTGATGCACCGAGAACTAGCTTTAATGACATCACTTATTTTGACAGATTAATCAATGGTGAGGTAAGAACACCTGAATACAGACGCATAGTTGAAGCTCAAGAAGTTGAACGCTTAAATAGAAACTATAATGCTAATGTTGGTATGGAGTATTTTATTGATGAAAGCTCATCCATTACAGGAAGTATTTTTTATAGCCTTGGTAGTGATGCTGATTTGTCCTTAAACCAAAGTGAACGTTTTAATGACGGTGGCGAATTAATAGAAGAAACATTGCGTCGTGAAAAAGAAACAGAACAAGATAACAGTTATCAAATTGCACTTAATTATGTCAAACGCTTTGGGGAGGATACCGATCACAAATTAACCGCAGATTTTCAGTTCGAAATTGATAATGAAGACGGATTTACTCTTTTAAATGAAGATTACGTCACTACAAATCAAACCAATCCTGAACCCTTCCAAATTGAACAGGAGTTTACCCAAGAGGATCAAAAAGAATATCTCTTCCAGTCAGATTATGTATTGCCATTGGGCGAAGATTCGCGTTTTGAAGCAGGTTACCGTGGTAATTTTAAAAATCAAATTACGGATTATCGTTTAGAGCAAGAAGATATTAGCACGGGAAATCTATTTGTTAATGACACCATAACCAATATTTTTGACTATGATGAAAATGTAAATGCGCTTTACACACAGTACGGCACTAAGTTGAACAAGTTTTCTTTTTTGTTAGGTCTTAGACTAGAACACACACAACTAAAAGGTAATATTGATTCGAGGTTAACCAATGAAGAATTAATCGAAGCGTTTGGCTTTCCTATTGATACTGATTTTAATAATAATTATTTAGGTTTATTTCCTACAGTTAATTTGATATACAATTTAAAAGATTCAGATTCTAACGACGAAGAAAGTATTACTTTAGGTTATAACAGAAGGATTAACCGTCCACGTGGTTGGTTTATCAATCCATTCCCAACTCGTTCAAGTCGAACAAATATTTTTCAGGGAAATCCAAATTTACAACCTGCTTTCTCTAGTACCTTTGATTTAGGTTACCTGAAGCGTTGGGAAACATTTACCCTAACAACTTCAATTTATTATCAGCATGAAAATGATTCGTTTGAGCGCGTTCAAGAAAATACAGGACAACAAACTACAGACGGAATTGATATCATAAGAACGATACCTATTAATCTTTCAACGAATAAACGTACAGGTGCTGAATTCGGAATTTTATACAATCCAAACAAATGGTTGCGTTTAAATTCTAGTTTTAATTTATTTCAATTTGAAACGGATGGAAAATTTAATGGTGTAGATTACAGCGCAAAAAACACCAGCTGGTTTGCCAGATTTAGTTCTAAAGTAACTTTACCTTTGCAAATAGATTGGCAAACCAACGCTAACTATCGCGGGGCTAGACAAGATGCACAATCCGATACAGACGGCATTTTATCAATAGATTTAGCCTTTAGTAAAGAGCTTTTAAATAAAAGTCTTACGGTTTCACTCAACGTCCGCGATTTACTAAATTCACGTAAAAGACAATCGGTAACAACCACGGACTTTTTTACACGCTATAGGGAGTCGCAATGGAGAGTTAGACAAGTCAACTTATCGGTAATCTATAGATTCAATCAGCAATTGAAAAAACGCGATGGCAATGATAACCGCGGTAACACAGGCGAGGATTTTGAATTTGAGGGGTAATTCTAATCGCATAAATTTGAATATTTTAATGGTGTTAATGTAGCATTTAGATCACCTATTCAATTGGCTACATCAATTTAGCAACAAACATGATGTTTCTCATAGCATTGCGCCTATTTTTTAGCTAACTTGCTTAGATGAATAGTATTGCTTTAAGAATAAGTGATTTTTTAAAAGCGTTTCCGCCTTTTAACCTGCTTAGCACAGATCAACTATTGGCTATTTCTAAAGCTTTAGAAGTGATCTATTTAGATAAAAACAAAATACTTTTTACTATCGATGAACCCATTCAGCCTTACTTTTATGTTGTGCGAAATGGTGCCGTAGGCTTATTTAGGGCCAATCAAATTTTAGTTGACGAATGTGATGAAGGTGATATTTTTGGACTTAGAGCCTTGTTGCGCAAAGACAATTACAAATTAGATGCCATTGCCATTGAAGAAAGTGTTGTTTATGGCATTTCTTCAGACTTATTAGAAACCTATATCACAAGTAATTCTGAGGCTAGCCAATTTCTTATGGCTTCTTTTGCAGCGAATTCAATTCCTAATAAGCAAAATGCGAACGAGCAAATTAAAACCCTTGACCTCGCCCCTAATTACCAGCATTTACAAACTGCCGATTACTCTAAAAACCCTATTACCTGCAGCACTGAAACCAGTATCAAAGCAGCTGCGATTACCATGTCTAAAAATCATATAGGTTCCATTTTAATTGTAAAAGATAAAAAGCCTATTGGTATTATTACCGATAAAGATTTAAGAACTAAAGTCGCCACCGGAATTAATAGTATCAATACATCCGTCGCCGAGATTATGTCTTCACCTGTGATTACGTTTCCAGAGCATATCACGGTATCAGAAGCCCAAATTGCCATGTTGAAACATAAAATTACACATTTATGTATTACAAAAGATGGCACAACAAACTCTGAATTAGTCGGTGTTTTATCTGAGCACGATATTATTGTTTTGAGAGAAATTAGCCCATCGGCTCTTGTAAAAGAAATTACGCGCAGTCACAGCACACAGCAGCTTCAAACTATCAGAGTGCAGACCGAAACATTGTTGAAAAAATATTTAGAACAGCAGGCACCTATTGATTTCGTATCGCGATTAATTGCCGCCATAAATGATGCGATTACACAAAAAGTAATCCATAATGCCATGGCCAAACTAAATTGTAAGCAACCTGCAAAATTTACGTGGTTAGCCATTGGAAGTCAAGGAAGACAGGAACAACTTTTAATGACAGACCAAGATAACGCCATTATATTTGAAGATGTTTCACCAGAAATGCACGACGCTACAAAATCTTATTTTATTGAACTTGCCCAACTAATTAATACAGATTTAGCGACCATCGGATTTGAATTATGCCCTGCCAACATGATGGCAAGCAATCCCAAATGGTGTTTATCTGTTTCTGAATGGTCAAAGCAGTTTAAGCGTTGGATTAGCGCACCAGATGAGGATAATTTGATGCTATGCACTATTTTTTTTGATTATGAATTTGTTTGTGGAGATCTAAACTTGGTACACCAACTCACAGAACGCATATTTAAACACATTAGCTCACATGATATTTTCTTAGCTTATTTAGGTCGAAATGCTTTACAAAATCCACCACCACTTAGTTTCTTTAGACAGTTTTTAGTTGAAGCTAACGGTGAACACAAAGATCAGTTTGATATAAAAGCAAGAGCCTTAATGCCTTTAGTTGATGCCGCACGACTCTTAATTTTATCACACCAAATAAAAGCAGTAAATAATACCTTAGAGCGTTACCAAAAATTATTAGAATTAGAGCCACAAAACCAAGATGTGTATTTGTTTTGTATTGAAGCTTACAAAGATTTATTGCGTTTTAGAACAGAACAAGGTTTAGCCAATAACGACTCTGGCCGTTTTATAGATTTAGAGTCCTTGAGTAAATCTAACCGACTAAAATTGAAGCGCAGTTTTAAAGCGATAAAAGCGGTTCAGGAACTGATTACCACACGGTTTAAATTAGCACATTTAATGTAACATGAACTGGTTTAAACGAAAATCCTATCCTGAATTTTGGCAGCA